>NZ_JBEXQJ010000035.1:0-97527 GCF_040612515.1 Streptomyces sp. NPDC006372
GTGCGACGGACGGTTGTCCGTCGCACCACCAAAAGGGGTGAACGGTCGTAACTTTCCCGTGCGGGTCGCGTTTTGTCGCGCTAGGGGATCAACCGGACACGGCTCGTCACACCGCGGCCAACTCCCGCCGGGCGGCCCGCCGCCGTGCCGCGAGCTCCGGGTCGAGCGCCGGTACGGCGGCCAGGAGCTGCTTGGTGTACGGGTCCTGGGGCTCCTCGTAAACCTGGTCGGCGGGGCCGGACTCGACGATCCGGCCGCGGCGCATCACCGCGACCCGGTCGCTGACCTGGCGTACGACGGCCAGGTCGTGTGCCACGAAGACCAGCGCCAGCCCCAGCTCGCGCTGCAACTCCCCGAGGAGGGCGACCACCTGCGCCTGGGTGGTGACGTCGAGCGCGGAGACGGGCTCGTCGCAGACGATGACGCGCGGGTCGGCGGCGAGCGCCCGCGCGATGCCGACGCGCTGGCGCTGACCGCCGCTGAACTCGTGCGGGTAGCGGTCGTGGTGTGCCGCTTCGAGCCCCACGCGCTCCAGCAGTTCCCGTACGCGCTCCCGGACGCGCCCCTCGTCCCGCTCCCCGCGCGCCCGCAGCGGGTCCGCGATGGACTCGCCCACGCTGCGGCGGGGGTTGAGGGAGGAGGCCGGGTCCTGGAAGACCATCTGCACGTCGGGGCGTACGCCTCCGCCCGGCTCGATCCGCCCCGCCGTGGGCTCCAGCAGCCCCACCAGCATGCGGCCCAGGGTCGTCTTGCCGCTGCCGCTCTCGCCGACGACACCGAGGGTCTCACCGCGGTGCAGGGTCAGGGACACGTCGTCCACGGCCGTGAACGCCCGTTTCCCGCGCCCGAACTCGCGCCGCAGACCGGTGGCCCGCAGGACCACCTCACCGGACACCTCGGAGGGGGTGCGCGGCGCGTCCACGCGCGGGACCGAGGCGAGCAGGTCCCGGGTGTACGGCTCCGAGGGCGCGCCCAGGACGGCGGTGACCGGCCCGTGCTCCACCGCCCGGCCGTGCCGCATGACCAGCACCTCGTCGACGCTCTCGGCGGCGACGCCCACGTCGTGCGTGACGAGGAGCAGGCCCATGCCGGTCTCCTCGCGCAGGGTGTGCAGCAGGTCGAGGATCTGGGCCTGCACGGTCACGTCCAGGGCCGTGGTCGGCTCGTCGGCGATCAGCAGGTCGGGCCGGCAGGCGAGCGCCATGGCGATCAGGGCCCGCTGCCGCATGCCGCCGCTGAACTCGTGCGGGCGCGAGCGGGAACGCCGCCGGGCGTCCGGGATGCCGACCCGGTCGAGGACCTCGACCGCACGTGCGCGGGCCTCGCGGCGCGAAGCGCGCGCGTGGGCGCGGTACACCTCGGCGATCTGGTCGCCGATCGCGTAGTACGGGTCCAGGGAGGACAGCGGATCCTGGAAGACCATCGCGGCCTTCCCGCCGCGCAGCCGCCGCAGTTCCTCGTCGGAGGCCCGCCGGACGTCGGTGCCGGCGACCTCGACCGAGCCGCCGACCCGCGCCCCGGTGCCCCGGTGCAGGCCCAGCAGGGCGGAGGCGACCGTGGACTTGCCGGAGCCGGACTCGCCGACCAGGGCCAGGGCGGCGCCCTGTTCCAGGCGGAAGGAGAGCCCGTCGACGGCGCGCAGCTCGCCGAACTCGACAGTGAGGTCGGTCACTTCGACAAGACTCATGTCAGCACCACCCGTCGGTCGGCCACCGCGTACAGCACGTCGGCGACGGCGCCCGCGAGGACCACGAAGAAGCCGGTCACCAGGACCATGCCGATGACCACCGGCAGGTCGACGACCTTGACCGCCTGGACCATCGCCTGTCCGATCCCCGGCAGCCCGAAGAGCGTCTCGGTGAGGACGGCCCCGCCGAAGAGCACCCCGAGGTTGTTGGCGTTCACCGCGATGAGCGGCGCCACCGCGCCCCGCAGCGCGTGCCGCCGGATGATCGTCCGCTCGGCGATGCCGTAGGCCCGGAAGGTCCGTACGTGGTCCTCGGCGAGGGTCTCCAGCATCGAGGCCCGGGTCAGCCGGGCGTACGTGGCGGACTCGATCAGCGCGAGCGACAGCCAGGGCAGCAGCAGGTTCCAGGCCCACTGCTCGGGGTCGTCGGTGAAGGCGACGTACTCCGGAAAGGGCAGCAGTCGCAGCTGTCCGCAGACGACGATCATCAGGACCAGGCCGATGACGAACACGGGTGTGGCCGTGCCGGCGAGCGTGAGGCCGGTCAGCAGCCGTTCGGTGAGCCGGCCGCGCCGCCACACCGACAGCACTCCGGTGCCGATGCCGATGATCAGCCACAGCACCATGGCGCCGGCCGCGAGGGAGGCGGTGACCGGCAGCTTCGTCAGGATCAGGTCCATCACCGGCTGGTCGCTCTGGTAGGACAGGCCGAGGCAGGGCGCCGGGCAGTGCAGCACCGACGTACCGGTCGAGTAGTCCTGGCCGGCGAGGATTCCCGCCAGGAAGTGCAGGTAGCGCTCGTACAGCGGGTCGTCGAGCCGTAGTTGCTGGGCGACCTGCTGGACCTGTTCCGGTGAGCAGCGGGGCCCGCAGGTGATCTGGGCGACGTTGCCGGGCGTCACGTAGAAGACGACGTAGATGATCACGGAGAGGGCGAACAGCGTGACCAGGGCGCCGAGAGCGCGGCGCAGCACGAATCCTCCGAAGCCGGTCATGAGGCACCTCCCTTGTCCGCCTCGGCCTCCCGCTTGCGGCCCGTTCCGACGCGCAGCCGCGAGGCCGCACGCGGGTCGAGGGCCGTGCGCACCCCGTCGCCGAGGACGGTCAGCGCGAGCACGGTGGCGAAGAGCGCCGCCGCGGGCAGCAGCAGGTACTGCGGGGCCGCCTGGTACCAGACGTTGGCGGCGGTGAGCATCTGCCCCCAGGAGGGAGTCGGAGGTTTCACACCGACTCCGAGGAAGGACAGGGCCGCCTCGACGGTGATGTTCGTCGGGACGAGCAGCGCCGAGTAGGTGATGACGGGTGCCGCCAGGCCGGGCAGCAGCTCGCGGCGGGCGATCCGGGCCGTGCCCCAGCCGCTCAGCCGTGCCGCGGAGACGTAGTCCAGCTGCTTGAGGGTGAGTGTCTGGGCGCGCACCATCTTGGCGAGCGTGCCCCAGCCGGAGACCAGGCCGACGACGAGGGCGACCAGGACCGGGCGCGGGAAACCGGCGGGCACGATGGCGAGCAGGGCCAGCGCGATGACCATCAGGGGCATGGACACGAAGATGTCGGCGATCCGGGTCACCACCAGGTCCACCCAGCGGTTGCCGAGCCCGGCGACGATGCCCAGGACGACGCCGAGCAGCAACTGCACCACGGTGGCCGCGAGGGCGACGCCCAGCGACACCCGGGCGCCGTACACCAGCCGGGCGAACAGGTCGCGCCCGGTCTGCGGTTCGACGCCGAGCCAGTGGTCACCGCTGACGCCGCCGAACGAGCCGATGGGCACGCCGCCGCGCGCGGAGTCGACGAGCGACGGGTGGTACGTGGTCGGGTCCTGGCCCTCGAAGGCGGTGAGCAGCGGTGCGGCGAGCGCGACCAGGACGAGCAGCGCGACGACGGCCGCCGCGACGAGGGCAGCGCGCTGCGTCCGCAGCCGCCGCCAGAACGGACGGGCCCCCGAGGCCGCCGGGACGGACGGGTCCGTCCCGGCGGCCTGGGAGGCCAACAGGGCCTCACTCATGATTGCTTGACCAGACCCGTCGACTACTTGACCGCGACCTGCGAGATGTCCAGCACCCCGGTCCAGTCGCTGATCACGATGTTCTTGACGTCCTTGCCGTACAGGCGCTTGTAGACGGGGTGGAACAGCGGGACGGTGAGGGCCTTCTCGCCGATCTTCTTGTCCAGCGCACCCCACCTCTTGGCGGCCTGGTCAAGATCCGTCAGCTTGTTGATCGCGTCGATCTCGGCATTGACCGACTTGTCGTTCAGCAGGCCGGTGTTGAAGTTCGCGCCGTCCTTGACGATCTGCCGCCCGTCGAAGATCGGAGCGAGGAAGGGACCGCCCGAGGGCCAGTCGGCTCCCCAGTGGGCGAGGAAGAGGCCCGGCTCCGTCTTCACGCTGTGGATCTTGTCGGAGTAGTCGTTGTCCTCGAGACCCTGCAGCTTGACCGTGATGCCGGCCTTCTTGAGCGCGTCCTGGATCGCGGTCGCGATCTCCGGGCTGGTCTCGAAGTCCTTGGCGTTGGAATGCGTCAGCGTGATGGTGAGCCCGTCGGGGTGACCGGCCTCCTTCAGGAGCTCCCTGGCCTTGGCCGGGTCACCGGTCTTGCCCGCCGGGAAGAGGTCGTACGGCGTGTACCCGAAGGACTTCTGGTCCGGCAGGAAGGTGGTGGCGGGCTCGGCGAGCGCGGAACCCCCGGCGGCGTTGACCACGGACGACCGGTCGATGGCGTACGAGATCGCCTGCCGGACCTTGACGTCGTCGAACGGCTTGACGGTCGGATTGAACGCGAGGTAGTTGGTGTAGCCGAAGTGCCCGGTGCCGACGCGCGAGGCGAGGTCCTTGTCACCGGTCACCTTGGCCAGCTCGGCGGGGCCGAGATTGGTGTCCGTGGTGACCGCGGCGGCGTCCGCTCCCTGGGACGCGGACAGCCGCTGGTTGATCACGGCCGAGTCCAGGCCGGACCGTACGTCGATCTTGTCCGGGTAGGCCTTGCGTTCGGCGTCCGTCGAGGCGGACCAGTGCGTGTTGCGCTCCAGGACGACGCGCTCACCGTCGTTCTCGTTCCGCACGACCTTGTACGGCCCGGACGAGACGGGGTGCTCCTCGTACTTCGTGCCCGTGTCCTTGCTCTTCGGGACGGGCGTGAACTGCGTCTGCGTGGCGAGGTAGGGGAACTCGCCCTCGGGCTTGTTCAGATGGAAGACGATGGTCCGCTCGTCCGGCGTCTCGATGGCATCGAGGCCCTTCTTGTCCTTGTACGGACCCTGGTAGCCGGCGGCCCCGACCAGCCAGTCCCGCAGGTAGGGGGCGCCGCCGGAGAGCTCGGGGGCGAAGGAGCGCTCGATGCCGTACTTGATGTCGGCCGAGGTGATCGGGGTGCCGTCCTCGTAGGTGAGGCCCTTCTTCAGGGTGTACGTCCACACGGTCGCGTTCTTGCTGGGGCGCCCGGTGTCGGTGGCGAGGTCGGGGACGACCTCGGTGCCGGCGGCGCCGTTCTCGCGGTTGCGGGTGGTGAGCGTGCGGAAGACGAGGGACGGGACGTTGCCGCCGCCGGAGGTGTACAGCCGGGCCGGGTCGAAGTCCTCCTGGGGGGTGGCGTTCAGCACCGTGAGGGTGCCGCCCTTGTGGGGCGTGGAGTCGCCGCCGGCGCCCTTGGCATCGTTGTCCTTCGGCCCGCAGGCGGCGGCGCCCGCTGCCAGGACCAGGCTGACGGATGCCGCGGCCACGCGGCGCGCTGTGACGGACGGTTGGCGCATCGGAATGACGACCTCTCGGATGACGTCTCGGATCGCGAGACGAAGAGACGAAGGGTGAGACGGAGTTGGGCAGACGTCTCCCCGGGCGCCGGGTCGTCGAAGGTGCCGCGACCGAGGTCACGGAGAAGCCGTGACGGAGGTCACAGCGAGGGGGTGCGTTCGCGACGCGCGCCTGGGGCGGGCGTCAGCAACAGTGGATGTCGGCCACGCAGAGCGGGGTCACGCCGATGAGCGCCAGCTCGATGGCGGCGCGAACGGAGACGTGACGGGGCGACATGCCCAGAAATATGAACGAACTTTCGGCCCCTGTCAACGCGCGAGGCAGCGCCCGGCGTGGGCCGATCCCTGTGACGCCTGTCAACTCCTGGGATACGGCCAGGGATTGGCCCGGCAGTGGATGCCGTCGTGGTCGAGGAACTTGGTCTGCTGCTGCATGACCGGGGCGAGGTCGCCGTCCTTGTCGCAGGTGACGTGGTTGTAGCCGAGGCGATGGCCGACCTCGTGATTGATCAGCATCTGCCGGTAGGCGTGGATCTTGTCACCGTACGTCTCCGAGCCCTGCGCCCAACGGTAGGCGTTGATCATCACGCGCTCGGTGGCGAGCGAGTCGCAGGAGACGTTGTCCTCGGTGGTGTCCAGGCCGGACTTGGCGCACCAGTCGGCGGTCGTGCCGGGGCTGGCGAGAGTGATCACGAAGTCGGGCTTGCCGGAGTGGATGCGCTCGAAGGTGCGGGCGCCGTTGTGGGCCCAGCTGCGCTGGTCGTTGAGCGTCTTCTGCACGGCCTCGGCGAAGAGCGCGGCGTCGAGCCCGAGCCCCTGCTCCACGTCCACCCGGTAGGTGAACTTCTGCCCCGAGCCCGGCGCCTTGGCGATGCCGGGGACGGCGTCGAACGTCCCCGAGCCCTTGAGCTTGGCGCCGAGCGGGTACGTCCTGGCCATCGCCTCGCCGTACGTCAGCGTCGTGCCGGCCTCCGGGGCGGGCGCGCGACCGTCCGCCCGGGACGCGGAGTCCCGTACGTCGCCGCGGCTCTGGTCGGTGGCGGAATGCGACTGCACGCCGGTCCCGCTGTCGCCGTCGGCGACCTGACCGGCGACGATCACGGCCAGCACGGTGGTGACGGCGGCGGCCGCGATGCCGGTGAAGGTACGGCCCTTGGCGCCCTTGCCCGGCGCGGGTGTCCCCGTCGGCTCCGCGTCGTCGTGGTCGTCACGGCCGTCGGAGCCACCGCCCACCGGGGTGCTCGCGTTCCAGTCCGTGACGGAGGCGTAGGCGTCCGCCGCGTGCGCGGAGGCGGGCGTGCCGGGCGCGAAGACGTCGCCGCCCTCGGCGAAGGCGTCATCACCCTCGACGAAGGCGTCGAGGTACTCCTGCCGCGGCCCCGGCACGGGCGCGCGCCGCTGCCGGGGTATCGGTGGACCGTCAGCCCTCAACTCGCCCCAGCCGCCCCCGGCCTCCCGCTGCTCGGGGTGGCCTCCGCGCGCGTGGGGGAAGCCGTGCGGAGGCGTGCCGCCGGACAGCCGGGGCACGCCGCGCGCGGGGGTGCCGTCCGGAAGCCGCGGACCGCCCTGCGCGGGCCTCCCGTCGGGCAGACGGGGTACGCCTCGCGCCGGCGTACCGTCGTCCGGTTGCCGGCCTCCCTGCGGACGCGGCATGCCCTGCGCGGGCGTCCCGCTCCCCGGGGCGGGGCGTGGCCCAGGCGTGCGCCGAGGGGCCGGGCCCTGTGGGGGCCGGCCGGTCGGTCCGGAGGGTGGCGGTGCCGTGCGGTCCCCCCGGCCCGTGTCCGGCGCCTGGCCCTGTCCCGGCCCGCTCCGGCCGTCCCGTACTGCGGTTGTGTCCGCGGTGTCGCCCTTGGCGACGGGCCCGCGACGGCTGTGGCGTCCCACCTCGCGCCTCAGCCCCCCATGCTCTCGTCCGTGTGTTCCTCGTCGGCGGCCCGATCCGCCCGGGCATCCGCCCGCCGCGCCCGCCGCTCAGCCAACTCTCCCGCATCTTCGAGAAGTTCGCGAAACGCCAGGGCCACCGTCTCCGGGTACTCCATCATGGCCACGTGTCCCGCGTCCGGCAACGTCACGAGACGTGAGTCACGGAAGGCCCGGGCCGCCCGCTGCGCCATGCGGAAGCCTACGAGCTGGTCCCGGCCGCCGTAGACGAGGAGCGTCGGCGCGAGGACCCGTTCGGCCTGGCGCCACAGCCCCTGCTGGCCACCCAGCGTGTACGCGTTGACGATGCCGCGCGCGGAACGCGCCATCGCGTCCCAGAAGTACGGCAGCCGCAGCCGCCGCTCCATCTCCTGAACGGCGTTGCGGAATCCTTCCGGCGTCACCCGGCCCGGATCGCCGTAACACAGCGCCATCACACCGCGGACCCGCTGCTCCGCCGTCCACCCCCGGGTCAGCCGGGTGAAGAGCAGGGCGACACCGGGCACCGCGAGCAGCCCCGTCGGAACGGCGGAGCGCTGCACACGGATCTCGGGCAGAGCGGGCGACACGAGCGTGAGCGTACGGACGAGATCGGGACGTACCGCCGCGACACGAGTGGTGACGGCGCCGCCGAGCGAATTCCCGAACAGGTGCACGGGGCCGCGCCCCGTGGCGTCGAGGTAGCGGATCACCGCGCGCGCGTGCCCGGTGACGGAGTAGTCGCCGTCGTCCGGTGGCGGGGAGTCACCGAAGCCCGGCAGATCGAGAGCCTCGCTGTCCACGATGTCGTCCAGCAGCGGCATGAGCGCCGACCAGTTCTGCGAGGAACCCCCGAGCCCGTGCACGTACAGCGCGGGAGGCAGCCCCTCGCGCGCGGGGCGTCGCGACCGCACGGACAGGGTGACCCCGGCAAGCTCGACCGACCTGAGCCGCTCGCCCTCGGCGACCCTGATGGCCCCCACCTTCGGCAGCACATTGGCAGGCGGCACGAACGGCAGCTCGGTCGAAGACATGCGGCAATGTTACGAGACGATCACGTAGTGGCTCATGTGTTCGCCGTCACAGGAATCGGCCATTGAGGAGCGCGGAGTGGGCATACGAGAAGCAGCCGACGGGATGCGCACCGCGTCACGCCCCGGACGCGCATCGCATAGCGTCCGGATCGGGTGTCTCCTAGGCTCGTACAGAGGGCACCCGCGTGTGGCCCCTGTATTCCCAGGGACGTTCGTAGGAAGGGAGCCCAGCATGGCCGTCGACCCCACCGACCCGGAGACGTTCGAGGCCGAGAACGCGCCGGAAACGCCGGAGTACGACGTCGAGGCCCCGGAGGTCGACGCGGCCGAGCAGCACGCGGACATCGCGCCGGACCGCGACGACCCGCTGACCGGCGTCGACCCGGACCGCGCCAACGAGGCCGATCTGGTCGAGCAGGCCCGGGTCGTCTCGCTCGACGAGGACGACTATCGCTGACGCATGCCGCCGGAGGGCGACACGGAGCACCAGTGAGCAGGAAGGGAGCCGCATTTTGCCCGCTCTATCCCTGTTTGAAACCTTCTCAACCACTTTCGTAACCGTCCGGTCCGTGAAATTCTGCGCTCTCACCGCGCACACCACGGTTACCGAAAAGTACGATGGCGACGCGGCCAGATCCGCAGGACGACTATGGGAGGCGGCGTGACAGCCATCGAGCAGACAGAGGCGGTTCGCCCACGGGGCACACGCCTGCCACGCCGTGCCCGACGGAACCAGCTCCTGGGCGCCGCCCAGGAGGTCTTCGTGGCCCAGGGCTACCACGCGGCCGCGATGGACGACATCGCCGAGCGTGCCGGTGTCAGCAAGCCCGTGCTCTACCAGCACTTCCCGGGCAAGCTCGACCTCTATCTCGCGCTGCTGGACCAGCACTGCGAGTCGCTCATCCAGTCGGTACGGAGCGCGCTGGCGTCGACGACCGACAACAAGCAGCGCGTGCGCGCCACGATGGACGCCTACTTCGCGTACGTCGAGGACGACGGCGGCGCCTTCCGCCTCGTCTTCGAGTCGGACCTGACGAACGAGCCCGCCGTGCGCGAGCGCGTCGACAAGGTCACCAACGAGTGCGCGGAGGCGATCTGTGACGTGATCGCCGAGGACACCGGCCTCTCGCGCGCGGAGTCGATGCTGCTCGCCTCGGGCCTGGGCGGTCTCGCCCAGGTGGTGGCGCGGTCCTGGCTGCACAGCGACCGCAGCGTGCCGCGCGACCAGGCCGTGCAGCTGCTCACCTCGCTGGCCTGGCGCGGTATCGCGGGCTTCCCGCTGCACGGGACCGACCAGCAGCACCACTGACGGCTCCTTTGTTCCCGCCCGATGTTCGCTCGTGGCGTTCTCGGGCGGAGCATGCGGATCCCCTCACCGGGCTAATGTGTGCTGCGTACGGCGCGGAAGGTCGCGCACATCACTGACCGTCGGAGGGACATAGCCGTGGAGGTCAAGATCGGCGTGCAGCACGCGCCCCGCGAGATCGTTCTGGAGAGCGGTCAGAGCCCGGAGGAGGTCGAGCGCGTGGTGGCCGAGGCACTGGCCGGGAAGTCGCAGCTGCTCAGCCTCGTGGACGAGCACGGCCGCAAGGTCCTCGTTCCGGCCGACCGTCTCGCCTACGTCGAGATCGGCGAGCCGGCCCCGCGCAAGGTGGGCTTCGGCGCGCTGTAAGGCGCACCGTGCGGTACGGGGCGGGGCGGCTTGTGGGCCGCCCCGCCCCGTTTCGCGTTCTCCCCACCCGCCCTCCAGCGCGGCACACGGGTTCCTCCACGGATGGAGCACAGGTTGCCCACAGGGGTGGATTGGATTCCGCAGGTCAGGGGTAAGACGGGCTACGACCGATTTGGGCAGGCCGGCCATGTGGGAGGGACCCCGACATGCTCCTGGAAGCGCTGAGCTCCGCGATCCTCGGCCTGGCTCTGGCGTGGGCGGCGTCGTACCGCCTGCCGCACCGTCTCCCGGCGCGCCCGCTGGTGCTGTCGACCGGCGTCGCCGGCGCGCTCTTCGGCGCGTTCGTCATGCACAGCGCGCTGGAGGCCGGGCACCTGCTGGTGGTCCTGCTCGGCGCTGTGATCGTCTCGGTGGCCTCGCTGTCGCTGCTGCTGCGCCCCGCGGGGCGCCTGCGCCGACGATCAGCGACGGCGTAGCCGGAGCTGTCAGGGGCGCGTGGCTGCGACCGCCGTGCGGCCGCGCCGCGTGCGCGTCCGCCCGACTGCATCCGGCGGACGCGCCCCGGCCGGGGCCACCCGGTGACGAGCGCTACGCGGCCAGGCCCAGCGCGGCCATCCGCTTGGTGTGGGCCTCGGTGATCCGCGAGAACATCTTGCCGACCTCCGCCAGGTCGAAGCCGTCGGCGACGCCGCCCACCAGCATGGTCGACAGCGCGTCCCGGTCGGCGACCACGCGCTGGGACTGCGACAGGGCCTCGCCCATCAGACGCCGTGCCCACAGCGCGAGCCGGCCGCCCACCCGGGGGTCGGCGTCGATCGCGGCCCGCACCTTCTCCACGGCGAAGCCGCCGTGCCCGGTGTCGTCGAGGACCGCCAGCACCAGGGAGCGGGAGTCGGAGTCCAGCCGCGCGGCCACCTCACGGTAGAAGTCGCTGGCGATCGAGTCGCCGACGTACGCCTTGACGAGCCCCTCCAGCCAGTCCGAGGGGGCCGTCTGCTTGTGGAACCCGTCGTACGCGGCGACGAACGGCTCCATTGCCCGCGTCGGCTCCTCACCGATCTCCGCGAGCCGGTCGCGCAGCCTCTCGAAGTGGTGGAACTCGGCCGACGCCATCTTCGCCAGCTCCGCCTTGTCCGCCAGCGTCGGGGCCAGCTTGGCGTCCTCCGCGAGCCGCTCGAACGCCGCCAGCTCCCCGTACGCGAGCGCACCGAGCAGGTCCACGACCGCGGCGCGGTACTGAGGGTCGGCGGAGGCCGTCGCCCAGTCCCGGGCGGCGACTCCGGTGTGTTCTGCGGGGGTGGTTTCCGAGGCGTTCGCAGGCTTGTCAGAGCTCGTCATGAAGCGCACAATAGCCCGCTTGCCGGGAGGCGTAAGGACCTGGTCATTCACTGTGACGACGACTACGTGACCAAATCGGCCATCGCATGTGCGGGATTCCGGGGTATGGTGGTAATGCGCCTGCTGGTACGTCGACGTACCTCGACAGGCCGCACGTATGAGGATGCCCGGTCGGTGGCCCGATCGGCTCCGACCCGACAGCCCTCCCCGGCCGTCCGCCCCAGTGCGTACGAGCTCCGGAGGGGGACACCCTCAGCGGCATGAGCGCTAGAGCGTCGGCGCGGTCCCGTGCTCTACGGCCCGCCCGTAGGCAGCCGACGTCCCCGGCACGGTCTGACACGACCCCGCGCTCGCCTCGCGCCGCCCACACAGAAGAGGCAGCACCCTGACTACGTTCCGAGAGCTCGGAATCCTCCCCGAGACGGCCGAGGCCCTGGAGGCCGTCGGCATCATGACCCCCTTCCCCATCCAGGAGATGACGCTTCCCGTCGCCCTGTCGGGCAAGGACGTCATCGGCCAGGCCAAGACCGGCACCGGCAAGACGCTGGGCTTCGGCCTCCCGCTCCTCGAGCGCGTCACCGTCCCCGCCGACGTCGAGGCCGGACGCGCCAAGCCCGAGGACCTCACCGACGCCCCGCAGGCACTCATCGTCGTCCCCACGCGCGAGCTGTGCACGCAGGTCACCAACGACCTGCAGACCGCGGGCAAGGCACGCAACGTGCGCGTCCTCGCCATCTACGGCGGCCGGGCCTACGAGCCCCAGGTCGAGGCCCTGAAGAAGGGCATCGACGTGGTCGTCGGCACCCCGGGCCGGCTGCTCGACCTCGCCGGGCAGAAGAAGCTGAACCTGAAGCACGTGAAGTGCCTGGTCCTCGACGAGGCCGACGAGATGCTCGACCTGGGCTTCCTGCCCGACGTCGAGAAGATCATCAACATGCTTCCGGTGCGGCGTCAGACGATGCTGTTCTCGGCCACCATGCCCGGCGCGGTCATCGGACTGGCGCGCCGCTACATGTCGCAGCCCACGCACATCTCCGCCACCTCGCCGGACGACGCGGGCGCGACGGTCGCGAACACGAAGCAGTTCGTCTACCGCGCGCACAACATGGACAAGCCCGAGATGGTGGCGCGCATACTGCAGGCCGACGGCCGGGGACTGGTCATGGTCTTCTGCCGTACCAAGCGCACGGCGGCCGACCTGGCCGACCAGCTCAAGCAGCGCGGCTTCGCCTCCGGCGCGGTCCACGGCGACCTCGGCCAGGGCGCGCGCGAGCAGGCCCTGCGCGCCTTCCGCAACGGCAAGGTGGACGTGCTCGTCTGCACCGACGTCGCCGCCCGCGGTATCGACGTCGAGGGCGTGACCCACGTCATCAACTACCAGTCGCCGGAAGAGGAGAAGACGTACCTGCACCGCATCGGCCGGACCGGCCGCGCGGGCGCGAAGGGTACGGCGATCACCCTGGTCGACTGGGACGACATCCCGCGCTGGCAGCTGATCAACAAGGCGCTGGACCTGGGCTTCAGCGACCCGCCGGAGACGTACTCCACCTCTCCGCACTTCTACACGGACCTCGGCATCCCCGAGGGCACGAAGGGCGTCCTGCCGCGCTCGGAGCGCACGCGCGCCGGGCTGGACGCGGAGGAGCTGGAGGACCTGGGCGAGCCGGGCGGCCGGGGGCCGCGCGGGCGCGGAGACCGGAGCCGTGGTGGTCGGGACGAGTCCCGCTCGGCCGACCGCGAGCGTGCGTCGCGTACCCCGCGTCGTCGCCGCCGCACCCGCGGCGGTTCGCCGCTGGAGGGGGCGCCGGAGTCCGCCGGCACCACCACGCCGGAGACCACGGTCACGGACGGCGCCGCCGAGGCGGAGGCCGTCACGGCACCTCGCACCCCGCGTCGTCGTCGCCGCACCCGCGGCGGCGCCCCGTCCGGGTCCGCGCCGGTCACGGCGGTCGAGACGCCCGCGTCCGAGCCGGCGGAGAACGCCGTGGCGACCGCGGAGGGCACGGGCGCGGAGGCCCCCGAGGCGGCGACCAAGCCGCGCCGGCGCCGTACGCGCAGGTCGGAGCCGCTGGTGGAGACGCCGGTGGTGGAGACCGAGGCCGCGGTGACGCCGTCGGCCACGGAGCCGACGGCCGCGACGGAGGCCCCGGCGGACGCGGATGCCGCGTCGGTCGCGACCGCCGCCAAGCCGCGCCGCCGCACTCGCAAGACCACCGCGGCGTCCGCGGCCGAGGCCGCGGTCGACACGGCCGAGGGCACGGAGGCCGCTCCGGAGCCGGCGGAGACGAAGCCGCGGCGCACCCGCAAGGCCGCGGCGAAGTCCGTGGCCCCCGCCGCCCCGGCCGAGGCCACGGAGACCAAGCCGCGCCGCACCCGTAAGGCCGCCGCCGCGGCGGAGGACGCCGTGGACACGGCCGAGACCACCGAGGCCAAGCCCAAGCGCACCCGCAAGGCGACGGCAGCGACGCCGGCAGCGGCCGAGACCGCCGTCGACACCGCCGAAGCCACGGAGACCAAGCCCCGCCGCACGCGCAAGGCGACGGCAGCGGCGACGGCAGCGGCCGAGAGCGCCGTCGACACCGCCGAGGGCACGGAGGCCAAGCCCCGCCGCCGCACCCGCAAGGCCACCGAGAGCGCCGCGACCACCGCCGAGATCCCGGCCCAGGCGGCCCAGGAGCCGGAGGCCGCCGAGGCCAAGCCGCGGCGCACCCGCAAGGCGACGGCCAAGGCCGAGGCGAGTGTCGACACGGTTGAGGCGACCGAGGCCAAGCCGCGCCGCACGCGGAAGACGGCTGCCGCGGCTCCGGACGCGGAGGCCGCCGAGGCCAAGCCCCGCCGCACGCGGAAGACCGCCGCAGCGGCCGAGGCCGCGGTCGACTCGGCCGAGGGCACGGAGGCCAAGCCGCGCCGCCGCACCCACAAGGCCACCGACAGCGCCGCGACCACCGCCGAGATCCCGGCCCAGGCGGCCCAGGAGCCGGAGGCGGCCAAGGAGACGAAGCCGCGCCGCACGAGGAAGTCCACGGCGTCCGCCGAGGTCTCCGAAGACGCGGCCGAGGCGAAGCCGAAGGCCCGCCGCACCCGCAAGGCCACGGCCACCGCGGAGCCCACGGAGGGCTGACACGCACGCCGACGGCCCGGTCCCACCCAGCGTGGGTCCGGGCCGTCGGCATTCCCCGCGGCGCGGGCCGGTGCGAACGGCGCACACCCCCGACCACGCCCCCACCCGTTACCCTCACCCCGTGACCAGGCAACCCACCTTCACCCCGCCCCCGGGCGCCCGCGCGTACCCCCTGCGCACGACCCGCGGCGAGTTCGCCGTCGTCGACTCGTCGCCGAGGGCGGGCGCGGAGGTCAGGGGCGTCGCCCTCATGCTGCCCGGATTCACCGGGAGCAAGGAGGACTTCGGGCTGCTGCACGAGCCGCTCGGAGCGCGTGGGTACCGGGTCGTCGCCGTGGACGGGCGGGGACAGTACGAGTCGGACGGTCCGGCGGACGACGAAACGGCCTACGCCCAGCGGGAACTGGCGCGGGACGTGCTCGCGCAGGCCGCGGCGCTGGGCGTGCCCGTGCATCTCGTCGGCCATTCGCTCGGCGGACAGATCGCCCGTGCGGCCGTACTGCTCGACCACTCCCCCTTCCTCTCCCTCACCCTCGTCTCGTCCGGCCCGGCGGAGATCTCCCTCTCGCAGCGGCAGCGCGTGAAGCTGCTGCGGGACGCACTCGCCGTGATGTCGATGGAGAAGGTGTGGGAGGCCATCGAGGCGATGGGCCCTCCGGAGGAGGTCGGCGGGCCCGCCCGCGGCCTCGGCGACCAGGCGCAGTTGCGCCGCCGCTGGCTGGGCCACAAGCCCGCCCAACTCCTCGCGACGGGGCGCCAGTTGTGCACCGAGCCGGACCGTGTCGCCGAACTGGCGGCCGTGCCGCTGCCGTTCCACGTCCTGTCGGGGGCGCACGACGACACCTGGCCGGTGGCGATCCTCGACGACATGGCCGCACGGCTGTCCGCGCACCGCACGGTCGTCATGGGCGCCGAGCACTCCCCCAACGCCGACCAGCCCCTGCCCACGGCCCGGGCCCTGGCCGACTTCTGGGACAGCACTCGCGTGGCCTAGTACAGGGTCTGCAGATGCTCCCAGAAGCCGTCCCGTAGCGCACGCCGCAGGTCCGCCTGCCCGCGCAGCGAGTACTGCAACAGCCCCTCCGCCTCCACCAGCAGATCCTGGTCGACCGAACCGGGCAGGTAGGGGTGGCCGGGCAGCAGCTCCACCAGCGTGTCCCGGCCGCGCGCCGCCATCCACTTCGCGGCGATCTGCGCACCCACGAACCGCACGTCCTCGCGGGTGGGCCGGCCCGTGGTCGCCTCGTAGGCGGCGGCCGTGCGGCGGGAGACGTACGGCTTGAAGAAGTCGAGGTCCAGGGTGCGCTGGCTGTCGACCTCCCACAGCAGCGGCTCGGCCTGGTTGCGGCCTTCGGGCGCCTCGATGCCCCAGAGGTGGACGCGGGCGCCGTACCCCTGGGCCGCCTCCACCGCCGACACCAGGTCCTCGTCGCCGCCGAGCAGGGCGGCGTCGCTGATGGCGCGGTGCCGGGCGAGTGACTCCAGGTCGGTGCGGATGAGCGAGTCGACGCCCTTCTGCTGGTTGTTGGCGTTCAGGTTGCCCAGCCGTACCTTCACGTCGGGCAGCTCGGCGATGCTCTGCTGCTCCGCCGTGTGGATGCGGCGGCGGGCACCGTCGTACCAGTAGACCCGCAGCAGCCTGCTGTCGGCGAAGATCGTGCGGGCTCTGTCGATGAGCGCGTCGATCAGGCCCTCGGCGTCCAGGTCGAAGGCGCGGCGGTCCTCCGTACCGGCGACGAGCCGTCCCGCGGCGGCGTAGAGGTACCCGGCATCGACGAAGATCGCATGGGTCGAGGGTGTCTTCGCCACCTCGGCGAGCATGCGCTGGAGCAGCTCGTTGGTGTGGTCGATGCGGGCGCCGAGGGCCGCGAGGTCGTCGTTCATCCCCTCCATTGTCCCGGTGGTCACGCTGCGAACACAACCGGTCCCGGTCGGTCCTGTAACGACACTCTTACGGCTCAGTAATTAGCCGATCGAAAAATTTCCTTAGCGTAGGGAATGTTTGAACCATCCAGCCCTGTTGACCCATATGGAACACCGAGCGCCGCAGCCTGGTGGGCCACTCACTCAAGTAGTTCTCCTCAGGAGGATGACCAGACGAAGGGAGAAGCCCTTGCGCTTCGAAATCATGCGACTCGACGACGTCGACGGCACGCCTGTGGACTCGACCGTTGTGGACGCCGCCTCCGTCAACCGCATCGTTCAGCAGGCCGCCGCCATCGGACAGCGCCTGTGGATCCGCCCGGCCGAGACCACGGCCTCATAACAGCGCGGCTCTCCCCACACCTCGAAGCCCCCGCCCGGCATCGGCCGAGCGGGGGCTTTGCTGTTGCGGACCACCGTGACCGGGGGCGTACTGGCCGAGAGGCACGGCGAGAGCGGGAAGAGGACGGTGGGCCACATGTCGGTGACGGGCCGGTCGCACGCGGAGCTGCACGAGCAGGCCGCCGCCGAGGCCGCGCGACGGTACGAGGACTCGGCCGCCGAGCGCGAGCGGGTCGAGGGCCGGCTGGCTTCCGGCGTGCGCTTCCCGGACACCCCGGACGCGCTCGCCGTGCGCGCAGACCGGATCCTGGGCCTCGGCGGTCTGTCGCCCTCGGCGGTCGTGGCGGACATCCACCGCGAGGCCATGGGCCTGCCGGACGCCAACGAACGCATCATCGACCTGTCCAACGAGCTCCAGGCCTGGAGCTTCCTGCCGCGCGGGGTCAGGGCCGGGGCCACGGTCGCCCGGATCACCCTGCGCCGCGACGGCCGTGAGCTTCCGCACGGCACCGGCTTCCTGGTCTCGCCCCGGCTGCTGATGACCAACCACCACGTGCTGCCCGACGAGGGCTTCGCCCGCGGCTGCTTCGCGGAGTTCAACGCCCAGGTCACCGCCGACAACCTGCCCGACACCGTCGTCCGGATGGAGTTCGACCCCGGAACCTTCTTCACCGCCGACAGACGGCTCGACTTCGCCCTGGTGGCGGTCGCGCCCGCCGTGGACGGCCGCCCGCCGGGGGAGATCTTCGGATGGAACCGGCTGAGCGTGCAGACCGGCAAGCTGGTGCTCGGCGAGAAGGTCAACATCATCGGTCATCCACTGGGACGGCTGAAGGAGATCGCCCTGCGCGACAACCAGGTGCTGGTCCGGCTCGACGACTTCGTCCACTACACGACCGACACCGAACCGGGCAACTCGGGCTCCCCCGTCTTCAACGACCAGTGGGAGGTCGTGGCCCTGCACCACAGCGGTGTACCCAAGAAGGACGACCAGGGCCGCGTCCTGCGCAAGGACGGCAGTCCCTGGACCGAGGGCGACGGCGACGACGCCATCGAATGGATCGCCAACGAGGGCGTGCGGATCAGCTCGATCCTGAAACACCTGTCCCAGCTGGAGACCGACCCGGGCCGACGCGCGCTGCTGACCGAGATGGGGCCGGACTCGGGCCTGGACCAGAGCACGGCGGCACCCGCGCCGCAGCCGGGGACAGCCACACCGGCCGTACCCGTCGTCACGACACCGTCGGCCCCCGCCACCCCGGCAACGGTGACCAGGGCCGAAGCCGAGGCCGGGACCGGGACCGGAACCGGGACCCGGAGACCCAAGACCGGACTCCGAGCCCGCGCCACCGCCTTCGGCGGCCGCCGCCACCTGGTCTTCCTGCACGGCCGGGACCAGCAGAGCAAGGAGCCCGACGACCTCCGCCGGACCTGGACATCCGGCCTCAACCGCGGACTCACCCTCGCCGCACTGCCCACCCTCGACCCGGAGGACGTGTGGTTCCCGTTCTACGGAACCCGACTGGCCGATCTCGTCAGCGGACGGGAGACCACGGCCGAGGCCGTCGGCCTCGACCAGGTGAGCGCCGCCACCGCCGCGGAGGTCTTCGCCGCCGCATCACCCACCGGGTCCTACGAGCGACTGCTCCACGAGGCGGCCGTCCGGGCCGGCATGCCGCAGGACGGGCCGGCGGCCACCGAGGGCTTCGGGGCGGGACTGGTCGGCGCCCTGCACCGGCCGCTGAGCTGGCTCGCCGCCCGGTCCGACCTGGACGAGTGGACCATCGCCACGTTCCTGCGGGACGTCGACCGGTACCTCGACGACGGTGCCGTGCGGCAGGCCGTGCTGGACAGCGTCCTGGAGACCATGCCCACCACCGGCGAACTGGTGCTGGTGACCCACAGCCTCGGCACCGTGGTGGGCATGGACCTTCTGACCCGGCTCCCGGACGGCCTCGACCCCGTACTGCTGGTCACCGCCGGCAGCCCGCTCGGGCTGGACGGCGTCAACGAGCGGCTCCTCGCCCACGGCCCGCACCGGCCCCCCAAGGTGCGTGACTGGGTCAACGTCTGGTGCCCCACCGACGCGGTCGCCATCGGCTGCCCCCTGGAGGACGAGCGCTGGGGGAAGCTCACCCAACTGGCCGTCGCCAACAGTCGCGACCACGTGCACAAGATGGACGAGTACCTCGGCCACACGGGTCCGGCCAAGGAGATCGGCTCGGTGCTCAGCTCCCCTGGATCACCTGCGTGACCCCGTTGATGATCTGCTGCACGGCGATCGCGGAGAGCATCATGCCCGCGAGCCGCGTCACCAGGACCACGCCGCCGTCCTTGATGATCCGGATGATCACGAGTGAGTAGCGCATCACCAGCCACAGCACGACATGGATGGCGAGGATCGCCGTCCACACCGATACCTGCGCGGCGACGCTGTGCGCCTTCTGCACGGCGAGGATGACCGACACGATCGCCCCCGGCCCGGCCAGCAACGGCATGCCCAACGGCACGAGGGCGACGTTGACGTCCTTGGTCTGCTTCGGCTCGTCGGTCTTGCCGGTCAGCAGATCGAGCGCGATCAGCAGGAGCAGCAACCCACCCGCGATCATGAGCGCGGGCACGGAGACGTGCAGGTAGTTCAGGATCTGATGCCCGAGCAGCCCGAACACGGCGATCACCCCACCGGCGACACAGACGGCCTGAAAAGCCATCCGCTTCTGCACCTTGCCGGGCCGCCCGGCGGTGAGCGCGAGGAAGATCGGGGTGATCCCGGGGGGATCCATGATGACGAAGAGGGTGAGGAAGAGGGAGCCGAAGACGGCGAGGTCGAACATGAGTGAGCCTTGCGGGAGTACTGAAACGCGCGGTGGGCAGCAGCGAGCCGCAACCGCTGTGGGCAGACGTTCCGCTTGGCGGAACGGGTGGGCACAGCGGGCAACGCCGAGTGCCTGGGAAGAGACCTGAAGGAGAGGAACCTCAGACAGCCCCGCCGGCCCCCGGCACGGGAAACGCCCCGAAGGCCCGCCGCGTGATCTCCCCGTACACCTCGGGATCCGTCGTGTACTCCCCGAGCACACACGTCTTCCGACTGCCGTGGTAGTCCGAGGACCCGGTCACGAGAAGCCCCAGCTCCTTCGCCAGCCCCCGCAGCCGCGCACGCGTGTCCGCGTCATGGTCCATGTGGTCGACCTCGATGCCGTCCAGCCCGGCCACGGCCATCTCGGCGATCGCGGCCTCCGGCACCGTACGCCCCCGCTTGCTCGCCCCGGGGTGGGCGAACACCGCGACCCCGCCCGCGCCCTTGATCAGCCGGATCGCCTCGAAGGGGTCGGTCTCGTGCTTCTCCACGTAGGCGCGGCCGCCGTCGGCCAGCCAGTCCTGCGTGAAGGCGTCGTTCACGCTCGGTACGACCCCCAGCTCGACGAGCGCGCTCGCCACGTGCGGACGCCCGACGGACCCGTCACCGGCGATTCGCGCCACCTGCTCCCAGGTCACCGGCACACCCAGCTCCCGCAGCTTGGCGATCATGCCCTTGGCCCGGGGCACCCGGTCGTCCCGGACGAGCTCACGCTCGGCGAGCAGCGCCGGTTCCTCGGCGTCGAAGAGGTAGGCCAGCATGTGCATGCTGATCCCGTCGAGGCGGCAGGAGAGCTCGGCCCCGGTGACCAGCGTGAGCCCCTCGGGCAGCGCGGCGATCGCCTCGGCGTGCCCACGGGTCGTGTCGTGATCGGTCAGCGCGACGACGTCCAGCCCGGCCGCCGCGGCCTTGCGCACCAGCTCGGCAGGCGCGTCTGTACCGTCGCTGGCAGTGGAGTGGGTGTGCAGATCGATACGCACGACACGAACTCCAGACACAGACGACACGACAGGGCCGTCCTAGGGTAACCGGTTTTTCAACGCCTACTGTCACACCCGAACCAGGGATTCGCCCCCTACAGCAACGCCCCTCAAGGGGCGCGGGGAACTGCGCGCCCAGCCACAACGCACCCGCAGCCGCCGGACACACCGAACCCACCCGCTCAGAGGCGCTACGGCTCAAGCAAGCGCGGCGACAACGCCCCGCACGGCACCAGCTCCACCTCGGCCCCCGCCTCCCGCAGGTCCGCCAGCACGAGCTCGTCGTACATCAACAACCCCGACTGCTCCGGCCACACCACGGCCCACAGCCACATCCCCAGCGCCTCTCCGGCGAAAACGGCCCGGTCGTCCGGCGCCCCCGACACATGCCACAACGGCGTCGGCCGCCCCGCGGCGAGCACCTTCGCCTGAGCCGGCTTCCCGACGTCCATGTAGGGCCCGGGATCAGGCCCGTCCGTCCCCGCGTACCGCGCACCGAGGCCGACGCCCAACTCCTCCGCGACCAGGATCAGCTCGCCCATCCCGCCGAGCGGACCGGGCCCGGTGCAGGCCACCGCCGTCGCGCGTCCGCCCGTACGGTCGTCCCCCGCGCAGGCCACACCGGTGAACAGCCAGCCGACCGGCAGCGGCCAGGGCATCCACACCGGCACCTGGGTGCGGTGCACCACGACGTTGAGGGCGTCGACGCTGGGCGGTATCACGGGCTGCACCGGATGGACGGTGCCGTGCACATCGCACTGCCAGGAGTCGGAGAAGAGGCCGGGAGCCCTGACCCGGCCACCGCACTTCGGGCAACTGGGTTCGCCCCTCATAGGGCCCCACGGTCCTACCCCCGCCCCGTCGCGTCAAGGACGATCACCCAACCGGACGGAAGCCTTCACCCAGGGACTAGATGTAACTTGCATTAATTAGCCAGACTAACTTAGTATGTGTATACACCAACTAACTCGACTCGGAAAAGGGAGCAAGCATGGACCCCTTCGACGCCGGAGCGGGCGGCCTTCTGAAGCAGCCCAAGTCCGTCTGGGCGACCGCCGGGGCGTCGGTCGTCGCCTTCATGGGCATCGGGCTCGTCGACCCGATCCTGCCGTCCATCGCCCAGGGCCTGCACGCCACCGCGAGCCAGGTCTCCCTGCTCTTCACCTCGTACTTCCTCATCACCGCCGTCGCGATGCTGGTGACGGGCTTCGTCTCCAGCCGGATCGGCGGGAAGAAGACTCTGCTGCTCGGCCTCGCGTTCGTCGTGGTGTTCGCCGGTCTCGCCGGCACCTCCGGATCCGTCGGTGAACTGGTCGGCTTCCGGGCCGGCTGGGGCCTCGGCAACGCGCTGTTCGTCTCGACGGCCCTCGCGGTGATCGTCGGCGCGGCGGCCGGCGGCAGTGCGGCGGCGATCCTGCTGTACGAGTCGGCCCTCGGCCTCGGCATGGCGTGCGGCCCGCTGCTGGGCGCCCTGCTCGGGGACGCCAGCTGGCGCTACCCGTTCTTCGGTACGGCTTTCCTGATGGCCGTCGGCTTCCTGTGCATCACGGTGTTCCTGAAGGAGCAGCCGAAGCCGGCCCGCAAGACCTCGCTGCTGGACCCGATCAAGGCCCTCGGCCACGGCGGTCTGGCATCCGCGGCGGTCTCGGCGTTCTTCTACAACTACACGTTCTTCACCGTGCTGGCCTTCACCCCGTTCGTGCTGAACATGAGCCCGTACCGGTCGGGCGCGGTGTTCTTCGCCTGGGGCGTGCTGCTCGCCGTCTTCTCGGTGATCGTGGCACCCCGGCTGCAGAAGCGGTTCGGATCGCTGAAGGTACTCGGCGGGTCGCTGGTGCTGCTCGCGGCCGACGTGCTCGTGCTCGGCTACGGCTCCCACACCACGGCCGTCGTCTGCACGATCCTGTCCGGTGCCTTCATCGGCGTGAACAACACCGTCTACACCGAGCTGGCCCTCGGCGTCTCGGACGCGCCCCGGCCGGTGGCGAGCGCGGGCTACAACTTCGTCCGCTGGTTCGCGGCCGCGGCCGCCCCGTACTTCGCGCCGAAGATCGAGGAGTGGACCGACCTCCACATCCCGTTCGTGGTGGCGGCGGTCACCGCGCTCGTGGGCGCCGGCGTGGTCGTCGTACGGCGCAAGGCCCTCACACACGAGGCAGAGGAGCTGGAGCCGCGGCACGCGACCGAGGACAGCGTCACCGTCTTCGCCAACTGAGGCTTTCCAGCCCGGGGTTGGTGAGCTTCCTCACTCCAGCGGGACGGACTTCCGGGACGGGTCCCGGAGGTCCGTCCCCTGGTTCAGCCACCGTTCCTGGAGCGCCTGGGCGCCGTGCACGCGCTTCCAGGCGGCCTCGTTCGGGGTCATGGGAAGCAGCGGCAGGAACCGTACGGGGTCGAGGGGCTCGTCGAGCTCCAGGTCCTCGACCAGGCCGCCCGGCTCGGCCACCAGGACCGAGGTGAAGGGCGCGCCGGGCCACAGCGGCTCACCGACGTCGAGGGAGGCGCCGGGAGCCACGACCAGACCCTCCACCTGCGGAGACGCGGCGAGCACGGCGAGCGGGCGGAGCACCTTGCCGGTGTCGGCGTGGCCGGTGCGGACGGAGAGGACCAGCTCGGCGCGCGGGCCCTTGACCGGGTCGGCGACGACCGCCGTGGGGTCCGTCATGGGGTGCGCGGACATGCCGAGCGTGGCGTAGCGGACGATGTCGCCCTCCTGGAAACGGAGCACCTCGATGCGGTCCGTGCCCAGGAAGGTGACCGCGGCGCGCGCGTCCGGTTCGCCCAGCGCGGTACGCAACCGGGCCTCGACCAGAGGAAGAACATCTGCCATGCGGCGAGCATAGAACTCGTCAGTAGCGGGCAAACAAGCGCCTTGACACGTCGGGCGGCTGATACTCTTGCCCGGTGGTTCGGGGCAGCACGCAGCAGCGTCGCGATCAGGCCCCGACGCCGATGGAACTCCCTTACGAGGGACCGGCCGGAGGAGGTGGGACTGCAATGGATCGAAGTCGACCGTGCAGTAGCACCACGCTCTTCCCGCCGCTGACGTAGCTGTTCTGGCTCTGGCCGGCTGCCACCTCTCGCACTCGCTCCACCGCGGAAGAGCGCCTCGTTTCGCTTTGCCTGATCTGCCTCAGTAGCTGAATCAGTAACGAGACTCGCCACCTCGACGGTGCGGTGCTCCCCGCTTTGTGGACGTGCCAAACATCATCACTCCCGACGTCCTCATTCCGGGTAGTTCCACCCGTCGCCGGCGCCTTTCGTTGCCCGCCCGCGAAGGAGCCCGCCATGTCGATGATCCGCGACCTGCGCGCCGTCGTCCGCCCGTCCCGTGTGTCGCTGCGCAAGGACGGCGGGACCTACGACGCCACCCGCAGCCCCGCGACGCCCTCGGCCGTCGTCGACTGCGCCGTCTACCGGGACGGCCGCCGCGTCGAGACCGGGACCCCGCTGACCCCGCACGAGGCGGTGCTTCTGGCGCGCCGCGACGGGGGCTTCGTGTGGATCGGCCTGCATGAGCCGACCGAGGCCGAATTCGCCGGGATCGCCGGGGAGTTCGGGCTGCACCCGCTGGCCGTGGAGGACGCCGTCCAGGCCCACCAGCGCCCCAAGCTGGAGCGGTACGACGACTCCCTGTTCACGGTCTTCAAGACCATCCACTACGTCGAGCACGACCACCTGGACGCCAACAGCGAGGTCGTCGAGTCCGGCGAGGTCATGTGCTTCACCGGACGGGACTTCTTCATCACCGTCCGGCACGGCGGAAAAGGCTCCCTGCGGGCGCTCAGGCACCGCCTCCAGGACGACCCCGAGCTGCTGGCCAAGGGCCCCTCGGCCGTGCTGCACGCCATCGCCGACCACGTGGTCGACGGGTACATCGCGGTCGCCGACGCGGTGCAGGACGACATCGACGAGGTGGAGACCGAGGTGTTCTCCCCGGGCCGCCGCAAGGGCACACCGCGCGGCACGGACGCCGGCCGGATCTACCAACTCAAGCGCGAGGTACTGGAGTTCAAGCGGGCCGTGTCGCCGCTGCTGCGGCCCATGCAGCTGCTGAGCGAGCGGCCGATGCGGCTGATCGACCCGGACATCCAGAAGTACTTCCGGGACGTCGCCGACCACCTGGCCCGTGTCCAGGAGCAGGTCCTCGGTTTCGACGAACTGCTCAACTCCATCCTCCAGGCCAATCTCGCGCAGGCCTCCGTGGCCCAGAACGAGGACATGCGGAAGATCACCTCGTGGGCCGCGATCATCGCCGTGCCGACGATGGTGTGCGGGGTCTACGGCATGAACTTCGACTACATGCCGGAGACGCACTGGAAGTACGGCTACCCGGTGATCATGGGCGTCACGGTGACCATCTGTCTGGGCATCCACCGCATGCTGAAGCGGAACGGGTGGCTGTGAGCAGCCTGGATAGGCTGGGCCCCATGACGGATGAGCTGCTCGGTCACGCCCTCGTCGAGGAGGCCACGAAGAAGTCCGGCCTCGTCTGGGTCCAGGGCCCCGACGGGCCGGCGCGTGCGCTGTGGCACGTGTGGCACGAGGGTGCCGCGTGTCTGGTCGGCGACGGGCCCGGCGAGCAGCCGCTGCCGGGGCTGGCCGACGGGGCCGAGGCCCGGGTGACGGTCCGCAGCAAGGACAAGGGCGGCCGGCTGGTCTCCTGGACCGCGCGGGTCAGGCAACTCGAACCGGGCTCCGAGGCGTGGGACGCGGCGGTCGCCGAGCTCAAGGGCAAACGGCTGAACGCGCCCGACGGCGAGGCCATGCCCGCCCGCTGGGCCCGCGAGTGCCGGGTGCTGCGCCTGGAGCCGACCGGCGCGAGGGCACCGATGCCCGACGGCTCCCTGGCGGAGGCCCCGCTGCCGTCCCCGGCGATCACCCGCCGGCCGGTCCCGGCGGGGCTGCCCCGACTGCTGCTCAGGAAGCGCAAACGCAGCTGACGCGCGAGGTGCGCGCGGCAGCCGCACGCGCGCAGCGGTCGCTACGACGTCGGCAGCTGCTTGCCGTAGTCCACCGTCTCGTTCCGCTCCGGCCGGCGCAGGGAGAAGTCCTCCCCCCAGGCGGAGAAGGTGAGGGTGCCCGCGCCGCCGGCCCGCTCCAGGCGCAGCGGGTACGGCGTGCCCTCGAGGGAGACCTCCAGGGCGCCGCCGGAGCCCTTGTCGCCGGTGATGCGGATGGTGCGGATCCCCGCCTGCTCGTCGTGGCCGTCCGTCGCGAGTGTGCCGTGCAGGGTCAGCAGACCGTCGAGGAGGACACCCTTGTCCGTGAAACCGCTGAACTTCTTGTACGAAGGGTCGCCCTGCGGCACCTTCACGAACTTGCCGCCGAGCTTGGAGGCCGCGGCCGCGTCCGCCGTGCCGCCCTTGCCCTGGCCGTCGCCATGACTCCAGAACTCCGCGTCGGCCTTGACGAAGAGCTGCTCGCCGACGCGCAGCAGCCGGAAGGTCGCCCCCTCGGTGGTGACCGACCCCTCGCCGCCGTCGTCCTTCAGACGCATGTCGAGGGCGTACGTGCGCTCGCCGCTGACGACGTTGCCGTGCACCCGGACCGCCCCGGCGGACTCGGCGGCCGTGCGGGTCTTGGCCTGGATCTTCCCGGCGGGGAGCTTGCCGACCCCGTTGGTGCCCTCGTCGGGATCCTCCGAGCAGCCGGTGAGCACCGTTCCCGTCACGAGCAGTGCGCACATTGCGCTCGCGAGTGCGGCCCTGCGGCCACGGCCCTGGCGAATCGGAGTCACAGGTGGGGCTGCCTCTCTGACGGGAGACCTGAACGGCGTACCGCAGGGTACCGGGGTCGTGCGGGCCGCTCGGAGCCAGTCCCTCCGGACGGTCCGCCGACGCACCCCCGATCGGGACGGGCTAGCCTGAAGCCCACCCGAGCGGGCAATTCGGAAAGAACAGGCACACAGACAGGCACAGAGACAGACAGCACGGAACACCCCGCACGAAAAGGAGCCGCGGCCATGGCAGCGGGCGCCCCCCGGATCTTCGTATCGCACCTCTCCGGTGTCGCCGTCTTCGACCCCGCCGGCGACCAGGTGGGGCGGGTGCGCGATCTGGTCGTCATGCTGCGGGTGGGACAGCGGCCGCCGAGGCTGCTCGGCCTGGTCGTCGAACTCGCCACCCGCCGCCGCATCTTCCTGCCCATGACCCGGGTCACCGCGATCCAGTCCGGCCAGCTGATCACCACCGGCGTGCTCAACGTCCGGCGCTTCGAGCAGCGGCCCACCGAGCGGCTGGTCTTCGGGGAGCTGCTGGACCGGCGGGTCACGCTCACCGAGACCGGCGAGGAGGTCACCGTCCTCGACCTGTCGGTGCATCAGCTGCCGGCCCGCCGGGAGTGGGAGATCGACCGGGTCTTCGTCCGCAAGGGCCGCAGGAGCAGCGCCTTCCGGCGGGCCAAGGGCGAGGCGCTGACCGTCGAGTGGACCGCCGTCACCGGCTTCTCCCTGGAGGAGCAGGGGCAGGGCGCCGAGAACCTGCTCGCCACGTTCGAGCAGCTGCGCCCCGCCGACCTGGCCAACGTCCTGCACCACCTCTCCTCCAAGCGCCGGGCCGAGGTCGCCGCCGCCCTGGACGACGACCGGCTGGCCGACGTCCTGGAGGAGCTCCCGGAGGACGACCAGATCGAGATCCTCGGCAAGCTGAAGGAGGAGCGCGCAGCCGACGTCCTGGAGGCCATGGACCCGGACGACGCGGCCGACCTGCTGGGCGAGCTGCCGACGGACGAGCAGGAGCGGCTGCTGAGCCTGATGCAGCCCGGCGACGCGGCCGACATGCGGCGCCTGATGTCGTACGAGGAGCGCACGGCGGGCGGTCTGATGACCACCGAGCCGATCGTGCTGCGCCCGGACGCCACCGTCGCCGACGCCCTCGCCCGCATCCGCAACCCCGACCTCTCCCCCGCCCTCGCCGCGCAGATCTACGTCTGCCGGCCACCCGACGAGACGCCGACCGGGAAGTACCTGGGCACGGTCCACTTCCAGCGCT
The DNA here is from genome assembly GCF_040612515.1 of Streptomyces sp. NPDC006372. Taxonomy (NCBI): domain Bacteria; kingdom Bacillati; phylum Actinomycetota; class Actinomycetes; order Kitasatosporales; family Streptomycetaceae; genus Streptomyces; species Streptomyces sp. NPDC006372. The sequence goes on from NZ_JBEXQJ010000035.1 coordinate 27,593, forward strand.
TGCTGCGGGAGCCACCGCCCTCCCTGGTCAGCTCGATCCTGGACAGCGACCTGCAACCGCTCGACCCCGAGGCGGAGCTGCCCGCCATCGCCGGGTTCTTCGCCACGTACGACATGGTCGCGGCCCCCGTGGTCGACGAGGCCGGGGCGCTGCTCGGCGCGGTGACCGTGGACGACGTGCTGGACCACATGCTTCCCGAGGACTGGCGGGAGTCCGAGTTCCACCTGGACGAGGAGGTGACCACCGATGGTTCCTGAGCGGGAGAACGCACGCGAACGCACGCCGTCCGGCGCCACGGCCGCCTCCAGGCCGCGCACCCGCCTCGACCAGCCGCTGCCGCCCCGGCGCCGGTTCCTGCCCGAGTACGACCCGGAGGCCTTCGGCCGGCTTTCGGAGCGCATCGCGCGCTTCCTGGGCACCGGGCGGTTCATCGTCTGGATGACGGTCGTCATCATCGTGTGGGTGGCCTGGAACATCCTCGCCCCGAGCCACCTGCGCTTCGACGAGTACCCGTTCATCTTCCTGACCCTGATGCTGTCCCTCCAGGCCTCCTACGCCGCCCCGCTGATCCTGCTCGCGCAGAACCGGCAGGACGACCGTGACCGGGTCAATCTGGAGCAGGACCGCAAGCAGAACGAGCGGTCGATCGCGGACACCGAGTACCTGACCCGCGAGATCGCCGCCCTGCGGATGGGCCTGGGCGAGGTGGCCACCCGCGACTGGATCCGCTCGGAGCTCCAGGACACGATCAAGGAGATGGAGGAACGGCAGAACGGCCACCGGCACGACCCCGTCGTACTCCCGGCGGAACGGTCACGGGGACGTGACGCAGACGACCGCTGAGACGCTTTCCTACGCACCGGTACAGCGCCGTACCATCGTCCTATGGCTACGGAAGACGCGGTGCGCGAGGCACTGGCGACGGTGAACGACCCCGAGATCCACAAGCCCATCACCGAACTCGGGATGGTCAAGTCGGTCGAGATCGGCGCGGACGGGGCGGTCGCGGTCACCGTGTACCTCACGGTCTCGGGCTGTCCGATGCGGGAGACGATCACGCAGCGCGTGACCGACGCGGTCTCCGGCGTCGAGGGCGTCACCCGCGTCGACGTCACGCTCGACGTGATGAGCGACGAGCAGCGCAAGGAGCTGGCGAGCGCCCTGCGCGGCGGCCAGACCGAGCGCGAGGTCCCCTTCGCCAAGCCGGGCAGCCTGACCCGCGTCTACGCGGTCGCCTCCGGCAAGGGCGGCGTCGGCAAGTCCTCGGTGACGGTGAACCTGGCGGCGGCGATGGCCGCCGACGGCCTCAAGGTCGGTGTCGTGGACGCCGACATCTACGGCCACTCCGTGCCGCGCATGCTGGGCGTCGACGGCAGTCCGACCCAGGTCGAGAACATGATCATGCCGCCGTCGGCGAACGGCGTGAAGGTCATTTCGATCGGCATGTTCACCCCGGGCAACACCCCGGTCGTGTGGCGCGGCCCGATGCTGCACCGTGCGCTGCAGCAGTTCCTGGCGGACGTGTACTGGGGCGACCTGGACGTCCTGCTGCTGGACCTGCCGCCCGGCACCGGAGACATCGCGATCTCCGTGGCCCAGCTGGTCCCGAACGCCGAGATCCTGGTCGTGACGACCCCGCAGCAGGCGGCGGCCGAGGTCGCCGAGCGCGCGGGTTCCATCGCCGTCCAGACCCATCAGAAGATCGTCGGCGTGGTCGAGAACATGTCCGGCCTGCCCTGCCCGCACTGCGACGAGATGGTCGACGTCTTCGGCACGGGCGGCGGCCAGGTGGTGGCCGACGGTCTGACCCGTACGACCGGTACGTCGGTCCCCGTGCTGGGCAACATCCCGATCGACGTCCGCCTGCGCGAGGGCGGCGACGACGGCAAGCCGGTGGTCCTGACCGACCCGGACTCCCCCGCGGGCTCCGCCCTCCGGGCCATCGCCGGAAAGCTGGGAGGCCGTCAGCGCGGCCTGTCGGGCCTGTCCCTGGGGATCACCCCGAAGAACAAGTTCTGATCACAACGCCGCTGGTGGCAGCGCCCCGTGAGGGGCGCGGGGAACCGCGGGAACAACCACGGACGTCCCGCAGCCGCCGGACGGCATGAATCGCCACGACGAAGGGGCGCCGAAAACCAATCGGCGCCCCGGAACTCACGCGTACGCGGCGATGTCCTTGACCACGGCAAACCCCAAGCCGTACGCACTCATGCCCCTGCCGTACGCCCCGACATGAACCCCGGCCGAGGTGGACCCGGCCAGCACCCACCCGAACTCGGACTCACGGTAGTGAAACGCCGTCGGCACGCCATCCACGGGAAGCGACAACGTCGACCAGTCCGCCCCGTCGAGGTCGTCCGCCAGCACCCACGCGGTCTCCGTCTGCTGCTCCAGCCAGTCGTCCCGCAGGGAGTGATCCATCTGCCCGGGCCAGGTGAAGGACAGCAGCCCCACACCGGCGAGCCACGCCGCCGAGGACACCGACGTCGCCTCCAGCAGGCCGGTGCCGTCCGCGCTGCGCCGTGAGGGACTCGCCGCCACGGTCACCACGACCGCGAACTTCTCCTTGGCGTCCTGATCTGCCCCGGCGGCGTGCTCGTTGCGCACCGTGGGCTCGTCACCGTGCCCGATCGACCCGTGCTCCACGACCCCGTCGGCCGTCGTACCGACCTGCATCAGCCAGCGCGGCCCCGTGAAGGCCTCGTCGAGTCCGTACCACGGGAAGGGCGCGCGCAGGTAGCCGTCGACCGTGCGCCGGGCGGCGGGGGCCTGTCGCCCTCCCTCCGCGGTCGGCGCCTGTGCGACTCCCCGACTCGTCGTCTCCATGTTCCCGGACGCCTCCTCGCTCTAGTCGGACCGGAACGGCCCGCCCCCCTTCGGACGGTGCCGCTGGTTCAGTACGGCCCGCCCAACAACTCGGCAGCATAGCCACACCGCTGCGAGCAGCAGGGAAAACGCCCGGCGCGTGGGCCGCACGGGCGCCTGATCAGGCCGTACGCAGCCCGACCGGAGTATGAAACGCGTCACGCCCGCCGGGGCTCACGCCCCCGCGGGCGTCGCTCGGGTAAGTGTCGCTCAGGTGGCGTCCGCGTCGAAGGGCGGCCGGTCGTCCCGGTCCGTGGTCTCGGGCTTCTTCGTCATGTCGACGCGGCCACCGGAGGAACCTGATGACGAAGAGGACGACGAGGAGGTCGTGTCGGAGTCACGGCTGTGGACGGCGTCGGTGACCTCGGCCATCTCCTTCTTCAGGTCGAAGCCGTTGCGGATCTCCTTGAGCCCCAGGTCCTCGTTGTCCAGCTGCTTGCGGATGAAGGTCTTGGGGTTGAGGTCCTCGAACTCGAAGTCCTTGAACTCCGGGCCGAGTTCCTCCCGGATGTCGTTCTTGGCGCTCTCCGAGAACTCACGGATCTTCCGGATCGTGCGTGTCACGTCCTGGATGACTTTGGGGAGCTTGTCCGGACCGAAGACGAGCACGGCAAGGACTATGAGCGTCACCAGCTCGAGCGGTCCTACGTCATTGAACACCTGAAGCTCCTTGCGATGTCCTCGGTCCTCGGCCCTCTGTGGTCATGGGGTCTTGCCGTGGTCCGGGCCGGATCCACGGTACCCGGCGATCCTGTCCGACCGGTACCGTCCCGAGACCTCCGAGTGCGGGGAGTGGGAGCGCTTTCCCGAATGTTTGCCCTCTTCGTCCCCGTACATCCCGGACTTCACGTCTCATCCACCGGAGGACCCGAGGACGAGCGTGACCGTCCGCTCCTTGCCACCCCGCTTCAGGGTCAGCTCCAGCCGGTCGCCGGGGCGGTGGGCGCGGGTCTTGACGATCAGTTCCTCGCCGGAGTGGACGCGCTGCCCGTCGACCTGAGTGATGACGTCACCGGCCTTGAGCCCGGCCTTGGCGCCCGGCCCGACCGCGCTGACCGGCGGCCCACCCTCACTGCCCTCGGTGGCGACGCGGGCGCCGTCGCCCGTGTAGTCCATGTCCAGGGTGATGCCGATCACCGGGTGGGTGGCCTTGCCGGTGTTGATCAGCTCCTCGGCGACGCGCTTGCCCTGGTTGATGGGTATGGCGAAGCCGAGGCCTATCGAGCCGGCCTGGCCGCCGTCCGGGTCGGAGCCGCTGTCCGCCGACCGGATGGCCGAGTTGATGCCGATGACCCGGGCCCTGGCGTCGAGCAGGGGCCCGCCGGAGTTGCCCGGGTTGATAGGAGCGTCGGTCTGCAGCGCGTCGACGTACGACACGTCGCTGCCGTCGCCCTTCTCGCCACCGGCCGTGATGGGCCGCTGCTTGGCGCTGATGATGCCGGAGGTGACGGTGCCGGCCAGGTCGAAGGGGGCGCCGATGGCCACGACCGGGTCGCCCACCTGGACATTGTCCGAGTTGCCCAGGGGCAGGGGGGTGAGTCCGCGCACGCCCTTCACCTTCACCACGGCGAGGTCGTAGCCGCTGTCCCGGCCCACGAGTTCGGCCTGGGCGGTCTCGCCGCCGTTGAAGGTCACGGTGATCTCGCCGCCGGAGCCTGCGGACTGCACGACGTGGTTGTTGGTGAGGATGTGCCCCCGGGTGTCGAGTACGAAGCCGGTGCCGGTGCCCTGCTCGCCGGAGCCGCTCACATGCAGGGTGACCACGCTGGGCAGCGCGCGTCCTGCGATCCCCGCCACGCTGTCCGCGTCCCGGGCGGCGGGCTCCTTACCGGCCTGCGGCAGCTCGACGGTCCCGACTCCTCCGTTGCGCTCCAGATACGTCCCTGCGAGTCCGCCGACGCCCCCGGAGACGAGCGCGATCAGCACGGCACCGACGATCAGCCTCTTCCTGCCCCGCCGTCGCCGCTGCTCCGTGCTGAGCACGCCGGCCCCGTTCTGCTGGAGCGGGCCGACGCCTCCGGGGGCCACCGGAGCGGCCCAGGGGTCGTACCGCTGCCAGGGGTCGGCGGCCGGGGCGGGAGCGGGTACCGGGGCACTGGGTACCGGGGCACTGGGTGCCGGCACCTGCACGGCCGGCCCCGGCACCACGGGCGGAACGGGCACGGTCGCCGTGGGCGGAACGGGCGCGGCCGGTGCGATCTGCCCGCCCGGTACCGCCACACCCTGCGCGGGTGTCGCCGCCGGATGCTGGACAGGCGGCGCGGGCGCCCAGGGTCCCGGTTCGCCGTAGGGCGGGGTGCTGTAGGGGTCGGGGTCGTGCAGCGGCTTGGGCGCACCCTCGACGGGCACGCCTGACGCGACTGTCACGACATCTCCGGCCACCTGCGCAACGGACGCCTCGCCCACGGCCTCCCGGGCAGCGGGCACCGTGTCCAGGGTCCGTCCGGCAGGTGCGTCACCGGCACCGTCGGTTGCCTCGGTTTCGTCGGCTGTCGGTGCCGGGTCGGGGCGCCTCAGTTCGTAGTCGCCCTCGTCGTCGATCCGGCGGGCAGCGGGCCGCGCCAGTTCGAAGTCGCCGTCGTCGGAGCCGGTCGGGCTCACCACCTGCCCCTCCGGAACCCGGACCTCGTCCACGCCCTGGCCGGCCTCCTCGGCCCCGGCCGTCCCCTCCGGTCCCCCGGAGGCGCCCTGCGGCCGAGGACGGCTCCACCACTTGGCCTTCGTGGGCTTCCCCTCGTTCATGCTCTCCCCACAGCCGCGGCACGGCTCGACGACGTGGCCGCAGTTCGTCGAATCGGCGCCCGGCCATGCCCAGGCCGACGGCGCCACCCCCGGATTCAATCAGGTTCGCGCGCCGCTGCGCAGAGGCCGGTCAGCGGGCCGTGCGCGAGGAGGCGGAGGGAGAGGCGGACGCGGTCGTCTCCGGGAGCGGCACGGCGAGCAGGGGTGCCGTGATCTCGGGGACCGAGGACCACGAGGTCAGGGCCGCCGACGGGGCCGCCTCGAGCGGGCGTATCAACGGGGACACGGCCGCGGCACCGGCCAGCACCGGGGCGGTCAGCGCATGCACGGCGGTCTGCTGTGCGGTGGGGTGCACAAGCCCGGGCAGCAGCGGTGCGGACACCTCGGTCGGGGCGACCGGGGTGTGGCCGAGTGTGCTCTGCCCTTGCAGCTGTCCGAGCAGCGGACCCGTGCCGCGGCGTCGCTGGGGTTCCGGCTGGGTCGCCGCGCCCGTGCCCTGCGTGCGCATCGGCGTCACGTTGCTCCCCGTGCCGGCGCCGCCGCGGGCCTCCGTGTCGGCCGGGGTGCCGACGGTGACGCCGCCCAGTGCGATCGCGGCCAGGGACACGGCCCCGGCCGCCGCGAACGCGAACCGCAGCCGCGAGGAGGACCGGTCGCCCTCGTGCCGGCTGACGTCATGGATGCGGAAGCCTGGGCCGGCCGTGGGAAGGCCCCGGCCACCGGCGGGCAGGACCCCGTTGCCGGAGGACGGCAGCACGGGCAGGTGCGACCGGGACGGCGCGTACCCGAACTCGAACCGCTCGCCGCGCTTCATACCGAAGGCCCCGGACGATCCGAACCGTCCGGACAGTCCGCCGGGCAGCCCTCCCCCACCCAGCGGCGTGCCATCACCGTCCGGGTCGCCTCCGCCCGGTAGTCCCTGCAGGCGGGCCAGGAAGCTCTCGGACGGGGGCGGCGGGGCCGCCTCGGCGAAGACGTTCTTCAGCCGGCGCTGGGCGTCCACCTCCGCCTTGCACTTCGGGCAGGTGGCCACATGCGCCAGTACGCGTTCACGCGCGTCATGACCGAGCTCTCCGTCCACCAGGGCGGAGAGTCGGTCTCCCAGGTGCTGCTCTGCGAGGTGTCCCTCGGAAGGCTTCGGCCGTGATCCGCTCACGCGCTCGCGCCCCCTCCTCCCAAGGCGGGAACACGGGGCACGAAGGAGCGGCGCGAGGCACGCGCCTCCGGCGAGCGGTGCGCGAGGGCCTTGCGCAGCTGGGAGCGGCCGCGGTGGATCCGCGAGCGCACCGTGCCGAGCTTGACACCGAGGGTCGCGGCGATCTCCTCGTACGACAGTCCCTCGATGTCGCACAGCACGACCGCGGCGCGGAACTCGGGGGCGAGGGTGTCGAGGGCCTGCTGGACGTCCGCGTCGAAGTGGGCGTCGTTGAAGACCTGCTGCGGGGTGGGCTCCTTGCTGGGCAGCCGCTCGGCCGCGTCCTCGCCGAGCGCGTCGAAGCGGATGCGCTGCTTGCGGCGGACCATGTCCAGGAACAGGTTCGTGGTGATGCGGTGCAGCCAGCCCTCGAAGGTGCCCGGCGTGTAGGTCGACAGGGAACGGAAGACACGGACGAAGACCTCCTGCGTGAGGTCCTCGGCGTCGTGCTGGTTGCCGGTGAGGCGGTAGGCGAGCCGGTAGACCCGGCCGCTGTGCGTGCTGACGATCTCCTCCCAGGTGGGCGGAGTCCACGCCTGCCCGTCCGCGTCGGTGGTGAAGGTCGCGGTCTGGGCGAAGTCAGCGGCGTGACTGTGGTCAGCAGCGGTGTCGTTCACGGATGTCGGCCTGCCCGCTGATCCGAAGAAGCGCCGGAGCACTCCTGTCCGATCCACAGACGTAGCCGCACCTCCCCTGTCAGCTCTGGTGGTGTCCAGTGGAGCCCCTACCATAGCCACCTCGCCCGTTAGGACCGGATAAGCGGTTTTACGAGAATTTGATCTGTGCTGATACGCCTCGTACTGCTGCGTCGGCACTTGCTCGGTGTCCTGGCCCACCGCCTGCCCCCCATCCCGGCCCACGCCGCTTTGCTCACCCCTTTAAACGACCGGTCCCATCTGCGGGTTCCCGCGCCCAACGGATACAGTCACGCCCAGGCATTCACGGGGACAGGAGAGGGTCATTACCGGCAACCGGCAGACGAGCTGGGCGTTCGCCGACGCCTATGTCGCCGAGGACGAAGCGCTGCGCTGGGCCCGTGACCGGGCCGGCGACGCAGGGCTGCGCTCGGTGTCGCCCGGCACGGGCGCCGCGCTGCGGTTGCTGGCCGCCTCCGTCGACGCGAAGGCCGTCGCGGAGATCGGGACCGGCTGCGGTGTCTCCGGCATCCACCTCCTGCACGGTATGCGGCCCGACGGCGTCCTCACGACCGTGGACTCCGAGCCGGAGCACCAGCAGTTCGCCCGTCAGGCCTTCCGCGCCTGCGGCTTCGCCAGCAACCGGGCCCGTTTCATCCCGGGGAGCGCCCTGGACGTGCTGCCCCGCCTCGCGGACTCGGGCTACGACCTCGTGTTCTGCGACGGTGATCGCCTGGAGGTCATGGAGTACCTCGCTGAATCGTTGCGGCTGCTGCGCCCCGGCGGGCTCGTGGTCTTCGAGGGCGCCTTCGCGAACGGCCGGACCGTGGACTCCGGCCCGCAGCCCACGGAGGTGCTGCGGCTCCGGGAGCTGCTGCGCGCGGTGCGCGAGAGCCAGGAGCTGGTGTCGTCCCTGCTGCCGGTGGGCGACGGTCTGCTGTGCGCGGTGAAGCGGTAGCCGGGCGGCACGTTAGCGGAACGCGAGCCGGGGCAGGCGATGGGCAGCGGTGAGAAAACAGCAGCCCCGGCACCTCGTGTGATGCCGGGACAGCTGAAAGGGTATGGTCGCTTGCGCGTCAGCCGACGACCTTCTTGAGGGCGTCGCCCAGCGCGTCGGCCTCGTCCGGGGTCAGCTCGACGACGAGCCGACCGCCGCCTTCGAGCGGAACGCGCATGACGATGCCCCGCCCCTCCTTGGTCACCTCGAGCGGGCCATCACCCGTTCGCGGCTTCATGGCCGCCATGCTCGTTCCCCTTCCTGAAACCCAGCTCATCGTCAAAGCCGCCGGCCCCGAGAAGGGCACACGTGCGGTCCTTGAGGCAGGACACGCGCCACCGGCATCGAACACATTGCTTCCAGGCCATTATCCCGCATCCCAGGACCCGATGACCAACATCAGTAGGCATCGCTTGGGCAACGCACGCGAGCAAAACCACTCAATTCGGCGATGAGACTGCGATACTCCGCCGCCGCACACAGATCCGCCGAAGGAATCCGAACGGGAATTGTTTGACGCAGGTCACATGTCCGGTCCGGTCCCTCGTCGACGATCTCCGTCATGCTGTGCTGCAAGCGGGGCGTACCGGCCGGTACGTCCTCGAGCCGCGACGGAGGGGATACGCCATGGCCGACACCGTGCTCTACGAGGTGAGCGACGGGCTTGCGACGATCACGCTGAACCGCCCGGAGGCGATGAACGCGCTGAACGTGGAGACCAAGGTCGCCCTGCGGGAGGCGGTCGAGTCCGCTGCGGGCGACGCCGCCGTGCGTGCGGTGCTGCTGACCGCCGCCGGTGACCGGGCGTTCTGCGTCGGGCAGGACCTCAAGGAGCACATCGGGCTGCTGGTCCAGGACCGGGAGACCGGCTCGGGGCAGACCATGAACACGGTCCGGGAGCACTACAACCCGATCGTGCGCGCCCTCACCGGGGCGGCCAAGCCGGTCGTCGCCGCCGTGAACGGGGTGGCGGCCGGGGCGGGCTTCGGTTTCGCGCTCGCCGCGGACTACCGGATCGTGGCGGAGACGGCCACGTTCAACACCTCGTTCGCCGGGGTGGCGCTGACCGCGGACTCGGGGATCTCGTGGACGCTGCCACGGGTGGTCGGCCCGGGTCGTGCTGCTGACCTGCTGCTTTTCCCGCGGAGCATCTCCGCGCAGGAGGCGTACGAGCTGGGTGTCGCGAACCGGGTGGTGCCCGCTGCCGAGTTGCGGGCGGAGGCGGAGAAGGTGGCGCGGTCACTCGCCGAGGGGCCGACGGTGGCGTATGCGGCGTTGAAGGAGTCGGTGGGGTTCGGGCTGACGCACTCCCTGGAGGAGGCGTTGGAGAAGGAGGACGAGTTGCAGACCCGGGCCGGCTCCTCCGAGGATCACGCCATCGCGGTGCAGGCCTTTGTGAACAAGGAGAAGCCGAAGTATCTGGGCCGGTGAGCTCGGGGGTGTAGCGCCGTCGGGGGCTGCGGGTTCTATGTGGTTGATCGCGCAGTTCCCCGCGCCCCTTAGGGGGCGCTTCTCGCCACGCAGGTTTCCAGGTGATCGTCGACCAGGCCGCACGCCTGCATCAAGGCGTACGCCGTCGTCGGGCCGACGAAGCGCAGGCCTCGCTTCTTCAGTGCCTTGGACAGGGCCGTCGATTCCGGTGTGACGGGTGGGACGTCGGAGAGAGTCTTCGGGGCCGGGCGGGTGCCCGGCTCGGGGGCGTGGGACCAGATCAGGTCGTCGAGTTCGCCCGGGGACCACTCGGCCAGCACCCGTGCGTTGGCGAGGGTCGCGTCGATCTTGGCGCGGTTGCGGATGATGCCCGTGTCGGCCAGGAGGCGCTCGCGGTCCTCGTCGGTGAAGTCGGCCACGGACGCGATCTTGAAGTCGGCGAAGGCGGCGCGGAAACCCGGGCGGCGGCGCAGGATCGTGATCCAGGACAGGCCGGACTGGAAGGCCTCCAGGCTGAGGCGCTCGTAGAGCGCGTCGTCGCCGTGGACCGGGCGGCCCCACTCCTCGTCGTGGTAGGCCACGTACTCGGGGGCGGACAGGGCCCAGGGGCAGCGCAGTGCCCCGTCCGGGCCGGCCAGGGCGGTGCCGTCGCTCACGGTCGGTCCTCCGGGCGCGGGGCGGGCTTGTCCATGGAGACGTGGTGCTCCGGGGGGTGTGTGGCGGCCGCTCGGGCGCCGGCCAGGGCCGACTCCAGGTCGGTGATGCGGGCGTCGCGCTCGGCGAGCTCGGCGCCCAGGCGGCTCAGGGCGTCGTCCACGTCCGCCATGCGGTAGCCGCGCGCCGCGAGCGGGAAGCGCAGGGCCTCCACGTCGGCGCGGTCGACCGGGCGGTCCGGGGGCAGCGGGTCCCGCAGCCGCTCGGGGGCGGCCTCGGGCAGCGGGCCGTTCTCGCCGCCGCCCACCACGGCCAGGGTCACCGCGGCGACCACGACGACCAGCGCGACGACCAGGAACAGGAACATAACCATCGCGGAGCCCCCACGGTCGGATGTGTCGTTGTCTTCGAAGGCCCGGAGTCTGCGGAGTCCCCGAAGCCCTCGGAGTCTGATGTTGTCAGGCTCCGATCGTGCCATGCGAGTCCGACCGCTAGGGTCGCAGGCGGCGGAAGACGGGTCGTACCAGGGAAGGTCACAGGGATGCTCAGGCTGGGCAGGCGGGAATTCGAGCCGCACGAGCCGGTGGTCATGGCGATCGTGAACCGGACGCCGGACTCCTTCTACGACCAGGGGGCCACCTTCCGTGACGAGCCGGCCCTCGCCCGCGTGGAGCAGGCGGTGGCCGACGGTGCCGCGATCATCGACATCGGCGGGGTCAAGGCCGGGCCGGGCGAGGAGGTCACGGCCGAGGAGGAGGTCCGGCGGACGGTCGGCTTCGTGGCGGAGGTACGGCGACGCTTCCCGGACGTGATCATCAGTGTGGACACTTGGCGGGCCGAGGTCGGGGCGGCCGTGTGCGAGGTGGGGGCGGACCTGCTGAACGACGCGTGGGGCGGAGTGGATCCGGGGCTCGCCGAGGTCGCCGCTCGCCATGGCGTGGGTCTGGTGTGCACCCACGCCGGGGGTGCGGAGCCGCGGACCCGGCCGCATCGGGTGCAGTACGACGACGTCATGGCCGACATCCTGGAGGTGACGGTCGGGCTGGCCGAGCGGGCGGTGGAGCTGGGGGTGCCGCGGGAGTCCGTGCTGATCGATCCCGGGCACGACTTCGGGAAGAACACGCGGCACAGTCTGGAGGCGACCCGGCGGCTGGACGAGATGGTCGCCACGGGGTGGCCCGTGCTGGTGTCCCTCTCCAACAAGGACTTCGTGGGAGAGACGTTGGACCGGCCCGTCAAGGAGCGGGTGGTGGGGACGTTGGCGACGACCGCGGTGTCGGCGTGGCTGGGGGCGCAGGTGTACCGGGTGCACGAGGTCGCCGAGACGCGGCAGGTGCTGGACATGGTGGCGGCGATCGCGGGGCATCGGGTGCCGGCCGTGGCGCGGCGCGGGTTGGCCTAGCCGAGGTACCAGGGGGCTCCGCCCCCTGGACCCCCTGACCTGTGCCTACAGGCCCGCTTCCTTCGACACCAGCGCCACCGCCTCGTCCACGTCGTCCGTCACGTGGAACAGCAGCAGGTCCTTCTCCGCCGCCTTCCCCTGTGCGATGACCGTCTTGCGGAGCCAGTCGACCAGTCCGCCCCAGTACTCGGTGCCGAAGAGCACGATGGGGAAGCGGGTGACCTTCTGGGTCTGGACGAGGGTGAGGGCCTCGAAGAGCTCGTCGAGGGTGCCGAGGCCGCCGGGCAGGACCACGAAGCCCTGGGCGTACTTGACGAACATCATCTTCCGGACGAAGAAGTAGCGGAAGTTCAGGCCGATGTCGACGTACGGGTTCAGGCCCTGCTCGAACGGCAGCTCGATGCCGAGGCCGACCGAGATGCCGCTCGCCTCGAGGGCACCCTTGTTGGCCGCCTCCATCGCGCCCGGGCCGCCGCCCGTGATGACCGCGAAGCCCGCCTCCACCAGGCCCCTGCCCAGCTGGACACCCGCCTCGTACTCGGGCGAGTCCGCCGGGGTCCGGGCCGAGCCGAACACGCTGATCGCCGGGGGGAGTTCCGCGAGTGTGCCGAAGCCCTCGATGAACTCCGACTGGATGCGCAGCACGCGCCAGGGGTCGGTGTGGACCCAGTCGGACGGGGCCCGCTCGTCCAGCAGCCGCTGGTCGGTCGTGCTGGCCTGCACCTGGTCCCGCCGCTGGAGGACCGGGCCCAGGCGCTTTTCCTCCGGCGGCTGCTTCTTCCCCTCGGGGTTGCCGGTCGCCATGTGCGCTCCCTCCGTCGTGCTGGTCGTTCCACCTCAGCGTAGATCTACGCGGGTTACGAACGAGGGACGTGAGCATGTCCGCGATGGAGCGGCGTAAACACGACCGCGTCCCTGCGAAGTCGAAGGGCCCCCTAGGCGGTCAGCCAGTTCCGCAGTCGCTCCTCGCCCGCGAGGATCTTCGCGATCTCCACGCGCTCGTCCCGCTTGTGGGCCAAGTGGGGGTTGCCCGGGCCGTAGTTGACGGCCGGGACGCCGAGGGCCGAGAAGCGGGAGACGTCGGTCCAGCCGTACTTCGGCATCGGGGTGCCGCCCACCGCTTCGATGAACGCCTTCGCCGCCGGGTGGGACAGGCCGGGCAGGGCCGCGGAGCTGTGGTCGACGACCTCGAACTCCTCCACCCCGCAGTCCGCGAAGACCTCACGGACGTGGGCCACGGCCTCCTCCGGCGTGCGGTCGGGGGCGTAGCGGAAGTTGACGGTGACGACGCACTCGTCGGGGATCACGTTGCCGGCCACTCCCCCGCTGACGCCTACCGCGTTCAGGCCCTCGCGGTACTCCAGGCCGTCGATGACCGGCCAGCGGGGTTCGTAGGAGGCGAGGCGGGCGAGGATCGGGGCGGCCTTGTGGATCGCGTTGGAACCCATCCAGCCGCGTGCCGAGTGGGCCCGCTCACCCATGGTCTTCAGCAGAACCCGCAGCGTGCCCTGGCAGCCGCCCTCGACCTGGCCGTCCGACGGTTCCAGCAGGACGGCGAAGTCGCCCTGGAGCCACTCGGGGTGCGCCTCGGAGACGTGCTTGAGGCCGTTCAGCTCCGCGGCGACCTCCTCGTTGTCGTAGAAGACGAAGGTCAGGTCGCGGTTGGGGGCCGGGACCGTGGCCGCGATGCGCAGCTGCACCGCGACGCCCGACTTCATGTCGCAGGTGCCGCAGCCCCACAGCACGCCGTCCTCGTCGAGCCGGGAGGGGACGTTGTCCGCGATCGGAACGGTGTCGATGTGTCCGGCCAGGATCACCCGCTCCGGGCGGCCCAGGTTCGTCCGGGCCACGACGTTGTTGCCGTACCGGTCGACCGTCAGATGGGGCAGTGCGCGCAGCGCGGTCTCGACGGCGTCCGCGAGCGGCTTCTCGGTGCCGCTCTCGGAGCGGAAGTCGACGAGCCGGGCGGTGAGCTCCGCGGCGTCCAGCGTGAGGTCAAGCGAGGTGTCGGCCATGCCGTCGACCCTAACGCGCCAGGCCCGGTGCCCCACTGTCCCCGTCCGGCCCAACACACTCCGTACGCTCCAGTATTTTGTACGACGTGCCAGAGCCGTCCCCCACTCCCAAGCGCCGTGGCCGCCTCCTGCGATGCGGATCCGCTTTCGTGATCCTGCTGGCGGTCGCCGGTTACCTCGTCGTCCAGTACGTCACCGGAGGCACGGGCGAACCGGGCTGCAAGGTCGTCTCCGGCAAGGGCGACGGGGCGTCGTACGAGTTCTCGCCGGAGCAGGCGGTGAACGCGGCGACGATCACCGCCGTGGGCACCGGGCGCGGGCTGCCGGAGCGGGCCGTGACCATCGCGCTGGCGACCGCGCTCCAGGAGTCGGCCCTGCGCAACATCAAGCACGGCGACCGGGACTCGCTCGGCCTGTTCCAGCAGCGGCCCTCGCAGGGCTGGGGCACGCCGGAGGAGATCCTGGACCCGGCGTACTCGGCCGGCGAGTTCTACGACCACCTGGTCAAGGTGCCCGGCTACACGCGGCTGCCCCTCACCGTCGCCGCGCAGCGCGTGCAGCGCAGCGGCTTCCCGCAGGCCTACGCCAAGCACGAGCCGGACGCCGCGCTGCTCGCCGCGGCCCTCACCGGGCAGTCCGCGGCCACGCTGACCTGCGAGGGCCGTCCGGCCGCGACCCGGGCGACGGGCCCCGACGGCGTGCGGGCCGCGCTCGTGCGGGACTTCGGGCGGGATGTCCTGGAGCCGGCCGGCGCCCAGGTGGGCGACTCGCCGGCGGCCACCCCGACACCGTCCCCGAGCGGCACCGAGGGCCCCGGCGGCCGGACCGTGACACTGCCCGTCGCCCCGGAGGCCGGTTCCGCCACCGGGCGGAGCACCGAGCAGCGGGGCTGGCAGCTGGCTCACTGGTCCGTTGCCAACGCCTCCGAGCTGCACATCGCGCGCGTCACGTACGCGGGGCGGGAGTGGGTCGCCGGGAACACCGCCAGCGAGTGGCGGGCCTCCTCCGCGAAGGGCGGCTCGGGTGCGGAACCAGACGTGAACGCCGTCCGTGTCGTCACGATGCGCTAGATCGCGCAGGGGTACGGGAGCTCACCCCTGAGGGCTACCCGCGCGGCTCGGCCGCGACGGGGTGCGCGGATTCGCCCGTCCTCACCCGAAATCCGCGAGGCCCTTGGGAGCAAAGGGCTGGGAGGATTCGGCGGACTTTCCACCGGGGCCTTTTCACCCCTTTTCGTGCAGCCGATTATGCGACGCATTACCAACTTTTTACGTTGCGTCGCCGCAACCTTCGCGGGCTTCGAGCGGTAGTCACTGCGCCCGAGCCGGGGCGATCAACAACCAGTCGATCAAGTCCCGGCCCCGGTCAGGACACTTCACGAAGCTCACTGTTCTCTCCGTCGAAGGAGCACCATGTCCCTCCCCCTGACCCGCCGCATCGCCCGTGCCGCGCTGATCGTCGCTGCGGGAGCGGCAGCCGGGGTCGGTGCGGCCGGTTCCGCCGGCGCGGCCCCCGAGCTGCCGGCCTCCCCGAACGTCGGTGGCCTGACCGCCCTGGACGGGGCGAACGTCGGCAACACCGTCGACAGTGCGGCGCAGAAGGTCACCAAGTCCGCGGGTGACACCGGCGGCAAGTCGGTCAAGAAGACCGTGCCGACCGCGGGCAAGCTCGGCGGCGGGGTGGTCAAGAGTGCCACGCCCGTCGCGCAGAAGGCGGCGGGTGACGCCGCGGGCTCCGCCGGGCAGCTGGTCGGTGACACGGCCGGCTCCGCCAAGGGTGGCCTGCCGACGGGCTCTCTGACGAAGGGCGGGGTGCCGGCCGCGGGCTCGCTGCCGACGAAGGGTCTGCCGGTCGGCTGAGACCGGACTCAAGTACACGGGCGGGGTCCAGGGAGCTTCCCTGGACCCCGTCGCCGTGTCTGTGCGGGCCGGTACGGCCGGGGCGGAACCGCCGCCCCCAGCGGTCACAGCCGGCGTACCGCCGCGGCGATCCGCTCGTCCGTCGCCGTCAGGGCCACGCGGACGAACTCCGCGCCCGCCGGGCCGTAGAAGTCGCCCGGAGCCACGAGGATGCCCCGTTCCGCGAGGTGGGCGACGGTGTCCCAGCAGGACTCGCCCCGGGTGGCCCACAGGTAGAGGCTGGCCTCGCTGTGCTCGATACGGAAGCCGTGGGTGAGCAGGGCCTCACGCAGGAGCTCGCGCCGGGAGGCGTAGCGCGCGCGCTGGACGCGGACGTGGTCGTCGTCACCCAGGGCCGCCACCACGGCCGCCTGCGTCGGCGCGGAGGTCATCATTCCGCCGTGCTTGCGGATCTCCAGGAGCGGACCGAGGACGGCCGGGTCACCCGCGAGGAAGGCCGCGCGGTAGCCGGCGAGGTTCGAGCGCTTGGAGAGCGAGTGGACGGACACGATGCCGTCGTACGAGCCGCCGTTGACGTCGGGGTGCAGGACCGAGACCGGGTCGGCCTCCCAGCCCAGCTCCAGGTAGCACTCGTCGGAGAAGAGCAGGATGCCGTGCTCGCGGGCCCACGCCACGATCCGGGTGAGGTCCGCCTTCGACAGGACCTTGCCGGTCGGGTTCGACGGGGAGTTCAGCCAGAGCAGCTTCAGGCCCTCGGGGTCCAGCTCCGTCGGATCGTCGTAAGCCTCGTACCCGGCGCGGGCCAGGCGGGCGCCGACCTCGTACGTCGGGTAGGCCAGGCGCGGGTACGCGACCCGGTCGCCGGGGCCGAGGCCGAGCTGGGTCGGGAGCCAGGCGACGAGCTCCTTGGAGCCGACGATGGGCAGGACGTGGCGGTGGGTGACGTCCCGGGCGCCGAGACGGCGCTCCACCCAGCCGGTGATCGCGTCGCGCAGCTCCGGCGTGCCCCAGACGGTCGGATAGCCCGGCGAGTCCGCCGCGGCGACCAGCGCTTTCTGGATCAGCTCGGGGACCGGGTCGACCGGGGTGCCGACGGACAGGTCCACGATGCCGTCCGGGTGGGCGGCGGCCGTGGCCTTGTACGGCGTCAGCTTGTCCCAGGGAAAGGTGGGAAGGCGGTCGGAGACTGCGGACACGGGTTCTGGCTCACTTTCTGGCACGTACCAGCCGGGTCACGGCAAACGCCTCGGTCCCCTACGGCGATCAGCGGGCTGATCGGGGCCGTACGGGACCGAGGCGGCGCTGGTACGGGCCGCTCTTACTGGTTCTGCGGCGGCAGCGCGGCGATGAAGGGATGGTCGCGCTCGATCAGCCCCAGCTTGCTGGCGCCGCCGGGCGAGCCGAGCTCGTCGAAGAACTCGACGTTCGCCTTGTAGTAGTCCTTCCACTCCTCCGGGGTGTCGTCCTCGTAGAAGATCGCCTCGACCGGGCAGACCGGCTCGCAGGCACCACAGTCGACGCATTCGTCCGGGTGGATGTACAAGGACCGGGAGCCCTCGTAGATGCAGTCGACCGGGCACTCCTCGATGCACGCCTTGTCCTTGACGTCGACACAAGGCTGCGCGATGACGTAGGTCACGCTGTCGTTCCTCCTCGATAGGGCGCTGGCGGGCCTCCGTAGGCTCCGCCGCCTGGCGCGCGGGAGCGCGGCGTCGTCGATGCCCGCCTCTAGTATCTCCGTTCTTGGGCATGATCCGAACAGGAGGGGTGAACTGACCTGTGGAAATCTCTGCCGCCGGGCGACTCGAGGTCCGTATCACCGCTGCTGACGTGGGAAAACGGGTCTCCGTCCGGAGCTTGATCGAACACGCGGCTCCGGGTGAGAAGTTCACCGACACGGTCGGTGTTCTCACATCATGGGACAACGGTGTGCTGCTGATCACACGGAAGGACGGCCAAAGCGTCCGCATCGCGGAATCGAAGCTGGTCGCGGGCAAGGTCGTGCCCTCCGTCCCGGCGCGTCGCCGCGGTCCGGCCGCCTCCTACGGCGAACTGGCCCGGGTCGCCGCCCGCGCCTGGCGGTCCGTGGAGAGCGAGCGGCTCGGGGACTGGGAACTGCGGGCCGCCTCCGGGTTCACACGGCGGGCCAATTCGGTGCTGCCGCTCGGTGACCCCGGAGTGCCTCTCGACGAGGCGCTGGGGGCGGTGCGGCGGTGGTACGACGCCCGCGGGCTGCCCGCCTACGTCCAGACCGCTACCGGCGCCGAGGGCACCCAGGAGTCGCTGTGTGCCGAGCTGGAGGCGCGGGGCTGGGTGCGGGAGGTGACCGCCGAGATGTGGGTCGGACCGCTCGCGCCGGTCGCCGACCGCGGCGATCCGTCGGGGGTCGCGCTGTCCCGGACCGCCGACGAGGCGTGGCTGGCCCGTTATCAGCGCAAGGGCGTGAGCGAGGTGGCGCTGCGGGTGCTCGGAGGGGGGCCGTCGGTGTGGTTCGCGACCGTGCCGGGTGCCGCGGAGGGGGCCGCTCCGGCCGCCATCGGGCGCTGTGTCGTCGACGGGCGGTGGGCCGGGTTCGCCGCAGTCGAGGTCGACCCGGCGCTGCGGCGGCAGGGGCTGGGCACGGCCGTGATGGCGGCGCTGGCCCGGCAGGCCCTCGACGAGGGCGCGTCGGCCGCGTGGCTCCAGGTCGAGGCCGAGAACGAGGGGGCGCGGGCGTTGTACGCCGGCATGGGCTTCGCCGCGCACCACGCCTACCACCACTACCGGGCGCCGGAAGCGGACCGTCCGGGTCGCCGCTGACGGACCACCGGTGACGGACCACCGGTGACGGACCGCCAGTGACCGACCGACGGTGACCGACCGACGGTGACCGACCGACGGTGACCGATCGCCGGTGACCGATCGCCGGTGACCCGCCGCGATATCGGATCATTGTGATACCGGACCACTGTGAGAGGGCACGAGCCAGCTATGCGTCCCCCGTATCCCCCGTCCCCGGAGCGTTCCGCCGAGCTGCGGCGGAGGTTCTCCGAAGAGGCCCGGTCCGAGCGGCCCGACCTGTCGACGCTGTGCCTGCTGGTGGGCGCGGAGGCGGACCGGGAGCTGGACGAGGGGGGCCTGGACGCGGCGCAGGTCGAGCTCGACCGGCTGGCCGGGCTGCTGCCGCATCGGCCCGGCGGGCCGCGTGCGTGGGCCGTCGCCCTGCGGGAGCTGCTCGGTGAGCGCATGGGGTTCCACGGCACCCCGGCCGACTACCGGCGACTGGAGTCCTCGCTGTTGCACGAGGTGCTGGTGCGGCGGAGGGGGTTGCCGATCCTGCTGTCCGTGGTGTGGATGGAGGTGGCCCGGCGGGCCGGTGCGCCGGTGTGCGGGGTGGCTCTGCCGGGGCACTTCGTGGTCGGGTTCGGGTCCGGTGCGGAGCAGGTGCTCGCCGATCCGTTCGACGGGGGGCGGGTGCTGACCGGAGCGGATGCGGAGTTGCTCGTCGTCGGGGCGACCGGGGCGGGGCTGGATCCGGCGATGTTGCGGCCGGCCGATCCCCTGGACGTGGTGCTGCGGATCCTGAACAACGTGCGGGCGTGGGCGGTGGCCCGGCCGGAGCGGTCGGACGTGGCGTTGTGGGCGGTCGAGTTGTCGTTGCTGTTGCCGTCGCATCCGGCGCGGTTGCGGTACGAGCGGGCGCAGTTGCTGGTGCAGCGGGGGGATTTCCTGGGCGGAGCCGTGGAGTTGGAGGCGTACGCGGAGATCGTCTCGGGGGTGGATGAGGCGGCTTCGGAGCGGGTGCGGGGGGAGGCTTCGGCGGCCCGGGCGATGTTGAACTGACGCCTCTTCGCCATGGGGGGTTTCGCTCTCGGGCGTGGGCGGGTTGTTCGTGGTTGATCGCTCAGTTCCCCGCGCCCCTTGAGGGGCGCGTTCTACAGCCAGCCCTTTTCTCGGGCTACTCGGACCGCTTCCGCCCGGTTTCTCACGGCCAGCTTCTGGATGGCGGTGCTGAGGTAGTTGCGGACGGTGCCCTGGGAGAGGTGCAGGGTCGTCGCCAGTTCGGCGTTGGTGGAGCCGTCGGAGGCCGCTCGCAGGACTTCTCGTTCGCGGTCCGTCAGGGGGTTGGCGCCGTCCGCCAGGGCCGCTGCCGCGAGGGTGGGGTCGATGACGCGTTCGCCGGTGAGGACCTTGCGGATCGCTTCGGCGAGCTGGGCGGCGGGGGCGTCCTTCACCAGGAAGGCGTCTGCGCCGGACTCCATGGCGCTGCGGAGGTAGCCGGGGCGGCCGAAGGTGGTGAGGATGACCAGTTTCACGGCCGGGAGTTCGGCGTGCAGCAGGGCCGCGGCCTCTATGCCCGTCGCACCGGGCATCTCGATGTCCAGGAGGGCCACGTCGACGGCGTGTGCGCGGGCCGCCGGCACCACCTCGTCGCCGCGGGCCACCTGGGCCACGACCTCGATGTCCTCCTCCAGACCGAGCAGGGCGGCCAGGGCCTCGCGGACCATCGACTGGTCCTCGGCGAGCAGGACCTTGATCGTACGGCTCATGCCGGGGATCCTACGTGCGCCGGACCGGCCGTGGGCACGCGGGCGACCAGGCGGAAGCCGTGCTTGTGCGGGCTCGCCTCCAGGGTGCCGCCCGCCTTCGCCAGGCGTTCGGTGAGGCCGGTGAGGCCGTTGCCGTGGCTGCCGCCGCTCCGGCCGCCCGAGCCGTTGTCCTCGACGGTGAGTTCGAGCATGGGGCCGTCGAGGGTCTGGCGGTGCAGCAGCTCGACCGTGCAGCGGCGGGCGCCGCTGTGCCGTACGACGTTGGTGATCGCCTCGCGCAGTGCCCAGGCCAGGGCGGACTCGCTCTCCTCGGGGACGCCGACGGGTCCGGGGTCGGCGGGCAGCTCGGCGGTGACGCCGGCCGCGGTGAGGGCGACCCGGGCACCGGCGAGTTCGGCGCTCAGCCGGGGGCGGCGGTAGCCGGTGACGGCCTCGCGGACGTCGACCAGGGCCTGCCGGCTGACCTGCTCGATGTCGGCGACCTGCTGGGCCGCCTTGCCGGGGTGGTCGGGGAGCATCCGGCCGGCCAGCTCGCTCTTGAGGGTGATCAGGGAGAGCGAGTGGCCGAGCAGGTCGTGCAGGTCCCGGGCCAGGCGCAGGCGTTCCTCGTTTGCGGCGAGCTGGGCGACGGTGGCCCGGGCCTCGCGCAGGGCGATGGTCGTCCGGACGAGTTCGCGTACGCCGGTCATCGCGAAGCCGCCGAGCAGGGCCGGGATGAGGAGACCGGCCAGGAAGGAGTGGCCTTCCGGCACCGCGAGCGCGACGGCGGACAGCAGGGCGCACGTGGCCGGGATCGTCCAGCGCGCCATCCGCAGCGGCAGGGCGGCCCCGGAGGCGATCGAGACGTACACGAAGAGCACCAGCCACTCGCGGCCCAGGGTGAGGGCGAGGAGCGTGGACTGGGCCGCGAGGACCCCGAGCGAGCCGAGCACCCGGGCGTTGTGCTCGCCTCGTCCGGTGCGGAAGACCAGCGCCATGTACCAGGCGACGAACGCGACCAGACCGAGCCAGCCGAGGATCGTCACGCCCGTGCTGTGACCGCCGTGCAGCAGGTCGGTGACGGGCGCGCTCAGGTAGACCAGCCAGATGCCGGTCCACAGCGACTTCACCGCCCGCTGCTTGCGGTTGACCGGGCGCTGTCCGATACCTATGCCGACGTCGCTCACGCCTTCAGGGTGTCCTTCCGGTACAGCCAGGCCGCGCCGCCCGCGAACAGGACGAACGACACCACGAGTACGGCGAGGTCCTGGACGTGCGGGGCGCGGCTCTGCTCGATGGCCTGACCCAGGGCAGCGTACGCGTGCGTGGGCAGCCACTTCGCGATGTCCTGGAGCCAGTCCGGGAAGGTCGTGGTCGGCATCCACAGGCCGCCGAGCATCGACAGGCCGAAGTAGGTGATCATCGTGATCGGGCGGACCGCGTCGCCGCTGGCCAGGTAGCCGAGGGCGACGCCGAGCGCGGCGAAGACCAGGCTGCCGGCCCAGATCGCGCCGGTGAGGGCGAGCCACTGCCAGGCGTCCAGGGTCACGTCCTTCACGGCCGCCGCGACGACGAAGACGATGACGATGGACGGCAGGCTGACGACGGCGGCGCTCGCCGTCTTGGCGAGGACGTACCCGCGGCCCGGCAGGGTGGTCAGGCGCAGTTGCCGCACCCAGCCGCCCTCGCGCTCCTTGGCGATGCGCTCGCTGTTGCCCATGAGGACGGCCGTGAGGGCGCCGAAGGAGGCCATGGAGACCATCATGTAGGTCGGCAGGGTCAGGGCGCTGCCGGGGACCTTCGTGGTGCTGTCGGCGTTGCCCGCGATGATCAGGAACAGCACCGACGGGTAGATCACGGAGAAGAAGAGGAACTTGCGGTTGCGCAGGGCACGGGCGAGTTCCAGCTTGATCAGGCTGTTCACTTCGACTTCGCCTCCTCGGCGGCGGTGATGGCGACGAAGGCCTGCTCCAGGCCGAGCCCGGCGACTTCGAGGTTCCTCGGGAAGACGCCGAGGCCGTACAGGGCGTGGACGGTGGCGTCGGCGTCGGAGGACTGGATGCGGACGGTCCGGCCGGAGACGGCCAGGGACGTCAGGAAGGGCAGGCCGTGCAGGGCCGCCTCGTCGACGGTGTCCGTCAGGTCGAAGGAGACGCGGCGGGCACCCGCCTTGGCCTTGATCTCGGCGGCGGTGCCGTCGGCGAGGAGCCGGCCTCGGTGCAGGACCAGGACCCGGTCGGCGACGGCGTCGGCCTCTTCGAGGTAGTGGGTGGCGAACAGGACGGTGCGGCCCTGGTCGGCCTGCTCGCGCATGGTGGCCCAGAAGGCCTGGCGGGTGGTGACGTCCATGCCGGTGGTGGGCTCGTCCAGGACGATGAGGTCGCTGTCGCCGGCGGTGGCGAGGGCGAAGCGGACGCGTTGGGCCTGGCCGCCGGAGAGCTTGTTGACCTTGCGGTCGGCTATCTGCGCGATGCCGGCGCGGGCCAGCACCTCGGAGGGCCGGTACGGCTTCGGGTGCAGATCGCAGGCGAGCCGCACCAGTTCGGCGACGGTGACCTCGTCCATCAGCCCGCCGCTCTGCAGCATGGCGCCCACGCGCCCGGCGACGATGGCGGCCCGGGGGCTGGTGCCGAACAGGCTGACCGTGCCGCTGTCCGGGTTCTTGAGGCCGAGGAGCAGGTCGAGGGTGGTGGACTTGCCGGCGCCGTTGGGGCCGAGCAGCGCCACCGTCTCTCCGGGGTTGAGGTCGAGGGTCAGTCCGTCCACGGCGCGGACGGTGCCGTATGCCTTGCTCACCTGGTCGAACGCGACCACCGAGGCTGTCGTTGTCATGTCCTCATGGTGGTTGCGGGCGGGTCGGCAGGGGCAGTGTCGGGCGTCCGGAGTGCCGCATGACAGTTGTCATGCCGGGTGCGCAAGCTCCTCGCCGGCGCCGCCACCGCCGTGATCGCCTTCGCCGGACTCACCTTCGCCACCCCGGCGCAGGCCGCGACCTCGGGCACGACCTCGGTGCAGGCGATCAACTGCCATGCAAAGGAGAGCGTACGGATCCGGAAGTCCAAGTCGACCAGCTCGGCCTCCCTCGGGCTCTTCCCCAAGGGCGCGGGAGCGGAGTGCGGCGGGGCCTCGGAGGGTGGCACCTTCACCGCCTGCGGCTACACCGACGGGTTCTTCTGGATCGCGATCAACTACCAGGGCATCAGGGGCTACGTGGCTCTGTACTGCATCACGCGTCCGTGACGGCCGCACGCCCGTGAACGACGACGCCCCTGCCCGGACCGGGCAGGGGCGTCGTCGTCGGCGCGGGGATCAGTTCGGGGTGGTGTCGATGACCGCGGTGCGCTCCGCCGTCGTCTTGCCCCGCAGCGCCTTGCGCAGCGCGGAGACGACGTCCTGCGGCAGCACGTCACGCTTCCCGGTGGCGCTCTGGATCTGCACGCCGTCGAACGTCTGGCCGTACGCCTCCTTGAGCGCCTCCAGGTCGTACGTCTCCACGAGCTTGCCGTCCACGGCCTTGAACCCGAGGATCTTCGGCAGCGACAACGCGCCGAACGGGATGCTGTGCGCCGGGTCGGTCTGCACGATGGCCTTGGCCGACATCGCGGGCTGAGCGAAGTCCTTCAGCACGCGGTCGACCTCGGCGTTCGAGACGGTCGGCTGCCGGGTGGTGGTCGGGAGGTTCACCGGGCCGGCCGTACCGGTCTCCACCTGGGTGCGGTACGCCTCCTCGATCGCGGCGGTCGACTTGGCGACGTCGATGCCCTTGCCCGCCTTGCCGTACACGGGGACGGCCTTGCCGCCCTCGAACTTGATGGTGCCGTCGGAGGCCGAACCCGAGCCGCCCGCGGCGCCCTCCAGGGACGCGTGCAGCTTCTCCTCGTCCACGGGCATGACCGGCGTGACGACACGGTGGTTGCCGAAGAGCGAGCCGATCACGGAGACCGGGTTGTAGTCACTCTTCGCCGCCGCGTCGGCCGTGGCGTCCATGTCGAACTGGAGTCCGGCCTTGTCCGGGTCGAGGGACACGGTCTTGCCCTCCACCGACAGCTTCAGCGGCTTGCCCGCGTTGGCGTCGAAGGCCTCGTCGAGCTTCTTGACCGCGCCGTCACGGGTGGTGCCGCCGATGTCGACGCCGAGCACGCTGGTGCCCTTGGGCACATCGGTGCGGTTCATCAGCAGTCCGGCGCCGTAGACGCCACCGGCGAGGACCACCACACCGGCGGCGAGCAGCACGAGCTTGTTGCGCCCCTTCTTCTTGGGCGCCTTCGAGGAGCTCGCCGGGGGCGGGGAGACCGGCTCGGGCAGCTTCGGCGCCGCGTGGGGCGCGGAGCCCTCACCGGGCGCACCCGGGCCGAACGGCGAGGCCGCGCCGGACGGCACGACCGGGATGCCGCTGGTGACGGTGTGCCCGGAGACGTTGTCGTGGCGGGCACCGCCGTAGCCCTGGCCCTCCGGAGGTTCGGGGGCGGGCTTCTGCGGGGTGAGGATCGCGGTGTCGTCGCTCAGACCACCGCCGGGGGCGCCAGGGGTCGCGGGTGCGCCGGGAGAGGGGGCGTTACGAGGGCCGGTGGGGCCGGTGGGAGCGCCGCTCCTCGGGCCGGAGCCGCCAGGGCCACCCGGGCCACCAGGGCCGGTCAGGCCGCCGGGACCACCCGGGCCGCCGGGGCCTCCTATGGCTCCGGGGCCGGAGGGTGCGCCGGGGCCGCCCGGGCGGCCGGGGTCGTTGAAGCCACCAGGGGCACCGGGCCTGCCCGGCTCGGTGAAGCCGCCGGGCCCGCCGGGACCACCGGACCGGCCGGAGTCGTGGAAAGCGCCCGGTCCGCCCGGTCCGCCCGGTCCTCCGGACGGTGGGATCAGTGGGCCGTCCCCGGTGACCGGCCCGCCGGTCGGGCCCGCCGGGCCCGGAGTGCCGTGCCCACCGGGGCCGTCGGTGCCGTTGGGAGCGCCCGGGCCCCCCTGACCACCGTAGGCACCTTGTCCGTTCTGCCCGTTCTGACCCCGGCCGTTCTCCGAGAAGTACGGCAGGTCGTCGCGGCGCGGTTCGCCACCGCCGGGGGCGGGACGCGAACCGTTGCCCAGCGGGCCCGCCGCCAGTGCCTCGGTGACGTCGAAGGAGCCGGTGCCGCCGCCGTGCCCGGGCGCGACGGGCCCGCCGGTCGCACCGCCGGGCAGCCCGGAACCGTTCGTGCCGCCGGGCCGGGAACCACCCGGAGCGCTCATGGAGCCGACCACGCCGCCCGGCCGCCCGGCACCCGGCGCACCGGCGCCGGGAGCGGCCGAACCCGGCCCGCCCGTTCCGGAACCGCCCGCCCCGGGGCCCGAACCGCCCGGCAGACCCGCGCCGTTGGTGGAGCCGCTCCCCTGGCCCGGCTTGCCAGAGCCGGACTTGCGGGGCGCGAACCAGTCGCTGGTGGGCTTGTCGTCGCCGGACCGGGCGGGCTCGGCGGGAGGCTCGGCCGTCGCCGAGCCCACCCCCGGGCCCGTGGACGTGGCGGCACCCGGCGCCGTCGCTTCGCCGCCGGGCCCGGCACTCGCGCCGGCCCCGGTGTCGTCCGCGTCCTGCGCCTCCGTGACGGGCTTGCGCACCACCACCGGCGGAATGGGCCGCGACCCGGGGATGTTGATCCGGATCCGGGTCGTCAGCGTGGTCTCGGTCTTGCGTTCCTCCGGCCGCGAGGCCGAACGGCCCGCGTCCGCACCGGCGTCGGAGACCGTCGGGGTCCCGTACGGCGGCGTACCCGACGGGTAGGCGGCTCCGCCGCGCCCGTTGGGCCCGGAGGACGGAGTGTCAGTTTCACGACTCAAGGCAGGTTCTCCCGGTTGGCTCCGCCGCCCGTCACAACCTCACGCGGGCAGCTCGGCGGCGCGCACCACCATACTGGCCACTTCTCGCCCGTATCCCGTGACCGCTGGGGAAACTCACACCGGACCCCCACGCGCACGTTCTGGCGAAGTGGTACGTCACTTGCCAAGTCGGACGGCATCGCCGTCCGGTTGCCGCCCCGGGCCGAGGGTGGCACACATCACAGCCACGGCGATGCCGCCGAGCAGGTAGAGATAGGAGCCGCTCCCCGCGGCGAAGAGGAAGTCCCCCTCGGGGCGGCTGGCGGTGAGCAGGATGACGGCGAGCATCCAGCCGCCGGCGGCCGCGACGCCCCCGACCCGGCTGCGGGTGAGGCGTGCGGCGCCGAGGACGAGACCGGCCTCACCGGCGAGCGCGAGCAGCAGCCCGCCCGGGAACCACCCGGGCTGCACCAGCGCCCCGGCCGTGCCCACCACGGCACCCAGCAGGAACAGCCCCAGGAAGGCGGCGACCCGTCCGACGGACGGCGGCCGCAGCGGCTGGGCGAGCATCGGGCTCCGGTCGTTCACGAGGCCTCCTCGACACCGGCGAACAGGTCGGTCTCCCGGTCACCGGGGCCCCGCTCGCCCCGCACCAGTTCGTAGTACTCCGTGGTCAGGAGCGGCTGGGCGAGCTCGTTGGACAGCACGAAGTACGGCTCGGCCACGGTGATCTGGGTGGCGTGGGCCCGCATCGCGGCGGCCTTGGCGGCGGCGTGGGCGGTGCCGTCCACGACGGTGGTGACGCTCTCGTCGGCCACGACGCCCGGTACGTCGTCGACGGCGGCGGGCTTGTCGAAGGGCAGCCCGGGCAGATCGTCCTGGAGCCGGGCGAAGGCCTTCTCCACAACGGACCGGGGGACCCGGTTCCAGTAGACCTTGGGGATCTTCCATCCGGCCTCGGCGGACAGCTCGGCGGCGCGCATGGCGACGCGATGGGCCTGGATGTGGTCGGGGTGGCCGTAGCCGCCGTTGTCGTCGTAGGTGACGAGGACCTGGGGGCGTACCTCGTGGATCACCTCGACGAGGTGCGCGGCGGCCTCGTCGACGTCGGCCTGCCAGAAGCAGGCGGGGTCGTCGTTGTCGGGCAGGCCCATCATCCCGGAGTCGCTGTAGCGCCCGGCGCCGCCGAGCAGGCGAACGTCCTGGACGCCGAGCTCGGCCATGGCGGCGTCGAGCTCGCCGCGGCGGTGCCGGCCCAGGGCGGCACCGGTCAGGTGGGCGAGCTCGGGCGGGATGACCTCGCCGCGCTCCCCCAGGGTGCAGGTGACCAGGGTGACGTGGGCACCCTCGGCCGCGTACCTGGCCATGGTGGCGCCGTTGTTGATCGACTCGTCGTCGGGGTGCGCGTGCACCAGCAGCAGACGACGTGAGGGCAGTTCCGTCATGGGACCACCCTATGAGGCACCGGCCCGCCGCCGGCCGCGCCCCGGGCCGTCACACCTCGCCGCCGGGCTCGTCGTCGCCCTGGTAGCGCGGCAGGCCACTCGTGGAGATGGTCCACTCACCGATGGTGACGTCCTCGCCGTAGACGAAGTTCTTGCGCACCGCGTAGCGGGGGCCGTCCGAGGTGGAGTGGATGTCGGTGAAGACGGCACCGCTGCCGGTACGGGGATCGAAGATCGCGTAGATCGGAATGCCGAGCAGCGGGTAGTCGCGCATCTTGCCCACCCAGTCGTTCTCCGGGTTGGACCGGGAGACGATCTCGATGGCCGCGACGACCGTGCGGGGGTCGATCGAGCCTTCGACGTCGAGGTCGGCCCAGGCGATCACCATCACGTCCGGGTGTCGCATGATGCCCTCGGGGACGTCTTCCACGTCGGGCGTGCCGTTGTGAGCCAGCAACTCGTCGGGCATCACTCTCTCCAGACGGCGGCTGACGTGCGCGGCCGTGACCTCGTGCGGTCCCCCCGGCGACATCATGTCGTGCACGATCCCTTCCTTGGTCACTTCGAACTTCCCGGGGAGGGTGTCGTCCATCGACTGCACGACATCCCTCATGGACCGGTACAGATGGGAGCCGTCCCGCCGCGCGTTGCCGGATGCGATGGCCATGGCGCTCGCTCCTCGTCGTCTGTGCCCAGGGGCAAGGATCGTCACGTTCATGCTAGGCGGCCTCCTGGAGGTCGGAGCGGCAGTCGCGGCAGCGGGTGCTGGGGGTGGGTGAGCGGAAGGCTCGGTCGCAGCCGTCGCAGTTCCGCATCGGGTACCGGGGCGGGGGCGGGTCGGCCGGTGCCCGGAACGGGGGCGGAGGCGGGAGCTGGGCGGCGAGGCGGTGGGCCAGGAGGGCGGCCGGGCGGCGTACGCCCTCGGGCGGCAGGTCGGCGGTCAGGGCACCGCGTACGGCTGCCGGGGTGACGTCCCGCTCCAGCCAGGCGGCGACACCGGGGGCCAGGTGGGCTGTGTCGCAGGCGGACAGGAGCAGCCGGGAGTCGTGGCGGCGGAGGTCCGCGAGGAGGTCGGTGGCGGCTTGGAGGAGTGCGGGGGCGGGGTGCGCGGGGGTCGGTACGGCGGGGAGGGGCTTGCGGGGCGTTGCCGCGGCCCCGTTCCGCCCTCGCTTCTCACGTGCCGTCGGGGGGTGGTGCGTCCCGCTGTCCTCGCACGCCTCACGCCGCTGCGGTACCGCCGTGGCCGGAGTTTCGGGACGGTGGTGGGCCGACGCCGGCTGGTTGCAGGAGATCGTGCGCGTGATGATGCGGCCGGTGGCGGTGCGGACGCGTTCGCGGCGCAGGTAGCCGTGGGCCTCCAGCTCGCGCAGGGCGGCGGCGATGCGGGTGGCGCCCTCGGGGAACCGGGCGGCGAGGGTCTTGATGTCGGCGGGGGCGCCTTTCGGCAGCGACTGGAGATGCGTGCCGAGCCCGATGGCGAGGAGCGAAAGCTCCCCGTGCTGGGCCAGGTGATTGCCGATCACCGTGAAGCGGGTGGTGTGACGGGTGTTGTCGTGCTGGAGCCCGCCGGTGCGGTGGACCGCGCCGGGCCGCCGGTTCGGGTGCTTGTTGCCCGCAACGCGGGTCTGGGCGTGCAGGGGCACGCTAGGGTTCTGGGTACCCATCGGGAAGCCCTATCTTCCTCGGTGGTCAGGCCCTCGCACTGGGATTGCCGTCCCGGCGGGGGCCGTCGCATGTCTGCGGTTGTGGTGGTGCGTTGGGCTGAGCGTCGGGCCTCGGGTGCTGTGAAATCCAGCCGGTTCGGGGAGGTTCACCCGCGCGAGTGAGCACGGGACGCGGGCGGGAGGGGTGGGGCTTGGCAGGGTTCTTTCCCCCGGAGGTTCTTCGCCTTTCAGTCGCCGACGGCACCGGAGCGCGAGGGCACGGGTTCCGGCGGCGTGAAGGTCAGTTCGGCCCAGACGGTCTTGCGCGGGAAACGCCCTTCGGTCACACCCCAGCGGTCGGCCAGCGCCTCTACCAGCAGCAGGCCCCGGCCCGACTCGGCCACGTCATCGACGGCTCGGAGCACGGGCAGCCGGTCGCCGCGCGTGTCGGTGACCTCGATACGGAGCGTGGCGCCGACCACGTAGAGGGTCAGGCGGAAGCTGCGGCCGGGCAGACGGCCGTGGGTGGCCGCGTTGGCCGCCAGTTCGGCGACGACGTGGCTCGCCCTCTCGTGCGGGAGCCCCCAGCTCCGGAGCGCGTCCACGGTGAGCAGGCGGGCGAGACGGGCACCGCGCGGAGTGGACGACAGCAGCACGGTGAAGTTGCGTACCTCGCCGCCGGATCCGGGGCGCGTCCCGGGCTCGGCGACGACTTCCTGAGTTTCCTGATTCACGTCACTCAGCGTGGCCGACCGGCCGTACCGTGATGCGTAATTGCCTCGCTACGTAGAGCTACCGTCCAAGGCTTGTCCGGTGCTGTCCGGACTGTCCACGCGGTTCCGGCGGGCGGGGCGCAACGGTACGAGGCGGCACCAAGGAGGGGCGCGCATGTCGGTGAACGGCGAGGCTGTGCGGGTCAGGACCGAGGCGGAGCAGACGGAGGAGCCGGGCTGGGAGGTGGACCCGGACGACGACTGGGCGCTCGCGGTGGTGGCCACCGTGGGACGGCAGTTGAGGCTCCGTCGGGAAGCGGCCGGCATCCGGGTCGGCGAGTTCGCACTGGCGGTCGGGTACGGCGAGGACCTCGTCTACAAGATCGAGAGCGGCAAGCGGATCCCCCGGCCCGAGTACCTGGACACGGCGGACGAGGTGCTGGGCGCCGGGGGGCTCGTCGCGGCGATGAAGGAGGACGTGAAGAGGGTCAGGTACCCCAAGAAGGTGCGGGACCTGGCGCAGTTGGAGGCTCGGGCGGTGGAGCTTCAGCTCTACGATCCGCTGCACATCCACGGCCTGTTGCAGACTCCGGAGTGCGCGCGCGCCCTGCTGTCGATGCGACGCCCGGCCTACTCGACGGAGGAAGTGGAGCGGTTCATCGCTGCACGCGTGGCCCGCAAGGCGATCTTCGAGCGGGACTCGGCACCCGACCTCAGTTTCGTCCTGGAGGAGTGGACACTTCGGCGGCCACTGGGAGGAAGGGCGGTCCTGCGCGGCCAACTTGAACACCTGCTTGAGGCAGGGCACATGCGTAACGTCGAGCTTCAAGTGATGCCGATGGAACGCGAGGAGCATGCTGGGGTGGACGGCAGCATCGAGGTGCTCAAGTTCGAGGACGGTTCAGCGATCGGACGTTCACCAGCAGTGGCCAACGGACGACCGGTTTCCGACCTGCGGCAACTCCGTATCCTGGAACTTCGGTATGGCATCATCCGGGCTCAGGCACTCACACCACGTGAGTCCACTGCCTTCATCGAACAACTGCTGGGGGAGACATGATCCGCAAGACCTGGTCCGGGGACGCCTCCGGCCTGTCGTGGTTCAAGAGCAGCTACAGCAGCGGCAGTGAGGGCGATTCCTGCGTGGAGCTCGCCACCCAGCCCGGCACCGTCCACGTCCGTGACTCGAAGGACGTCGAGGGTCCCCGGCTGGCCTTCACCCCTGCCGCGTGGGCCGACTTCGTGCCGTACGCGGTCGGGTCCTGAGGCGAAACGAGGCATGCGCTCCGGCCGGGGGCCCCGGGTCCCCGGGCTCTCGGCCGGAAGCCACGGCGCTCAGAACTTGATGCTGCCGATCATGCCCGCGATGTTCGTCGTCAGCTCGCTGATCGTGGGAGCGACGGTCGAGGAGGCGAGGTAGAAGCCGAGCAGCATGCAGACGATCGCATGACCCGCCTTCAGTCCTGATTTCTTGATCAGCAGGAAGACGATGATCGCCAGCAGCACCACCGCCGAAATCGAGAGTGCCACGGCGGTTCACCTCCAAAGATCCACAGGGGCGCGGGGGGTCGGACTATGGGGGCATTAAATCCGTACAGCAGCCAGCAGGTTCATACCCACTATGCGACATTGATCATAACTATCCGTCCGTGCGCATCGATCGGCGCATGGCCGCACAAGGGGGCGCATGGCCAATATGGTCAGGGCATGACGACCGAGCCTGACTCCTTCCCCCGACGGCACGCCCGTACCCAGCGCTTCACGCTCGGCGCGCCGCGTTCGTTCACTGTGGCGCCCGACGGTTCACGAGTCGTGTTCCTTCGCTCTGGTTCCGGTACGGACCGGGCGAGTTCGCTGTGGGTCCTCGACACGGAGCAGGGCCGCGAGCGCGTCGCCGCAGACCCGCGCGACTTGCTGGGCGGCGCCCCGGAGGATCTCTCGCCCGAGGAACGCGCCCGGCGGGAACGCAGTCGCGAGGGCGGGGCCGGCATCGTCGGGTACGCCACCGACACGGCTGTCGAGTTGGCCTCTTTCGCCTTGTCAGGGCGGCTTTTCGCGGCCGAGCTGCAGGCCGGGACGGCGCGTGAACTGCCCGCTCCGGGGCCGGTGATCGACCCGCGCCCGTCGCCCGACGGGCGGTACGTCGCCTATGTCGCCCAGGGTGCCCTGCGCGTCGTGGGCGCCGAGGGGGACGGCGACCGGGCGCTCGCCGAGCCGGATTCCGAGAATGTCTCATATGGACTGGCCGAGTTCATCGCGGCCGAGGAGATGGACCGGTCGCGCGGCTTCTGGTGGGCCCCCGAGTCGGACCGGCTGCTCGTGGCACGCGTGGACGACACGCCGGTGCAGCGGTGGTGGATCTCCGACCCGGCGCACCCGGAACGCGAGCCGCAGCGGGTGGCGTACCCGGCGGCGGGCACGGGCAACGCGGACGTACGGCTGTTCGTCATCGGCCTGGACGGGGCGCGTACGGAGGTCGCCTGGGACCGGGCGCGGTATCCGTATCTGGCGCGTGTGCACTGGTCAGCGGCGGGCGCGCCGCTGCTGCTCGTACAGGCGCGCGACCAGCGCGGTCAGCTGATCCTGGCGGTGGATCCGGAGTCGGGCGCGACGCGGATGGTGCACGCCGACGAAGATCGAATTTGGCTTGATCTTTTCCCCGGGGTGCCGTGCTGGAGTCCGGCGGGGCAGCTGGTCCGGATCGCGGACGAGGGCGGTGCGCGGGTGCTGGCGGTCGGGGAACGGCCGCTCACGGGTGCGCAGTTGCATGTCCGGGCCGTGCTGGACGTCTCCGACCACGACGTGCTGGTCTCGGCGTCGGCGGGTGAGGAGGCCGCGGAGGCGGAGACGGGCCAGGTGCATGTGTACCGGGTCAACGAGCTGGGTGTGGAGCGGGTGTCGCAGGAGCCGGGCGTGCACGCGGCGGTGCGCGCCGGGGGCGTGATCGTCCTGGTCTCGGCGACGCTGGATCGGCCAGGTTCGCGGGTGCGGGTCCTGCGTGACGGAAAGCCGATCGCGACTGTCCCCTCCTATGCCGAAGACCCCGGTATGTCCCCCCGCGTGACGCTCACCGAGGGGGGCGCACGCCGCATTCCGTGCGCCGTGCTTATGCCTCGGGACTACGCCGGTGACACCCCCCTGCCGGTACTGATGGACCCGTACGGCGGGCCGCACGGCCAGCGGGTGCTCGCGGCCCACAACCCGTACCTCACCTCGCAGTGGTTCGCGGACCAGGGGTTCGCGGTGATCGTCGCGGACGGCCGGGGCACACCGGGCCGCTCACCCGCCTGGGAGAAGGGGATCCACCACGACTTCACCCTGTCCCTGGACGACCAGGTCGAGGCCTTGCAGGACCTCGCGAAGCGGTATCCGCTGGACCTGAACCGGGTGGCGATCCGCGGCTGGTCCTTCGGCGGCTGGCTGGCGGGCCTCGCGGTGCTGCGCCGGCCGGACGTCTTCCACGCGGGGATCGCGGGGGCTCCGGTGACGGACTGGCGCCTCTACGACACCCACTACACGGAGCGGTATCTCGGGGACCCGGCGCAGCACCCGGAGTCGTACGCGGCGAGCTCCCTCGTCACGGCCGAGGGGCTGTCCTCCCCCGCCGAGCCGCACCGCCCGCTGATGGTCGTGCACGGCCTCGCCGACGACAACGTGGTCGTCGCCCACGCCCTGCGCCTCTCCTCGGCCCTCCTGGCCGCCGGCCGCCCGCACGAGGTACTGCCCCTGTCCGGGGTCACCCACATCACCCCGCAGGAACAGGTCGCGGAGAACCTGCTGCTCCTCCAGGTCGACTTCCTGAAGCGCTCCCTGGGCATCGGCCGCCCGTCCTGAGCACGGCAACGGGCCGGGGCGACATGATGCGCCCCGGCCCGCTTACGGCACCCGCACGGCCGTACGCTGACCAGCCTGACGCGTCCGTATATCGGGACCGGGTCAGCTAAGTTGCCTGCGTGTTAACGCAGTTCGCGCGGGTTTGTGCACGTGCGCGACCTCGTGGATCAGGCCGCGTGGACCACGTCCTTCTCCTCCGCGAAGTGGCAGGCCGACTCGTGGGCCGCCGGGGTGTCGGAGGACTGGAAGCGTTCCGGGATGGCCAGGAGAGGGGTCTCCTGGGCGCACTTGTCCTGGGCCTTCCAGCAGCGGGTGCGGAAGCGGCAGCCCGACGGCGGGTTGGCCGGGGACGGGACGTCGCCGGTGAGGATGATCCGCTCGCGGCCCTCGCGGGACTCCGGGTCGGGGACCGGGACAGCCGACAGCAGCGCCTGGGTGTAGGGGTGCGTCGGGTGCTCGTAGATCTCCGTGTCCGTACCGATCTCGGCCATCTTGCCCAGGTACATCACACCCACCCGGTCCGAGATGTGCCGGACGATCGACAGGTCGTGCGCGATGAAGAGATACGAGAGGTTGAACTCGTTCTGCAGCTTCTCCATCAGGTTGATGACCTGCGCCTGGACGGACACGTCCAGCGCGGAGACCGGCTCGTCACAGATGATGATCTCGGGGTTCAGGGCCAGGCCCCGGGCGATGCCGATGCGCTGGCGCTGACCGCCCGAGAACTGGTGCGGGTAGCGGTTGATGTACTCCGGGTTGAGGCCGACGACGTCCAGCAGATCCTGGACCTTGCGCCGCCGGTCGCCCTTCGGGGCCACCTCGGGGTGGATCTCGAAGGTCTCCCCGATGATGTCGCCCACCGTCATACGGGGGTTCAGCGAGGTGTACGGGTCCTGGAAGACCATCTGGATGTTGCGGCGTACGGCCTTCAGGGCGCGGCCGGACAGCTTGGTGATGTCCTGGCCCTTGTAGAAGATCTCGCCCGCGGTCGCCTTCTCCAGCATCATCAGCAGCTTGGCGACCGTGGACTTGCCACAGCCGGACTCGCCCACGATGCCGAGGGTCTCGCCCTGGTAGAGGTCGAAGGAGACCCCGTCCACGGCCTTGACCGCGCCGATCTGACGCTTGAACAGGATGCCCTGGGTCAGCGGGAAGTGCTTGACCAGGTTGCGCACCTGAAGGATGGGCTCACCACGCTCGACCGGCGCCTCGATGGCGGCGACGGCCTCCTCGTCGGTGGCGGCCTCGACCGTCTCGACCTCGGTGACGTTGGGGGTGGCGTCCATGGACTCGTCCGTCTTCTCCAGGTCAGCCATGGATCGTCTCCTTCCAGAAGTGGCACGCGCTGCCGCGGCCGGCCAGCTCGCTGCCGTCCCGCTCGGTGACCGGGAGCAGCGGCGGGACGTCCGTACGGCAGATGTCCTGCGCCATGGGGCAGCGCGGGTTGAAGGCGCAACCGGAGGGGATACGCGTCAGGTTGGGCGGCAGGCCCTTGATCGCGTACAGGTCCTGGCCCTTCTGGTCCAGGCGCGGGATCGACTCGAGCAGGCCCTTGGTGTAGGGATGCGCGGGCCGCTTGTACAGCTCGTGCACCGGCGCGGTCTCCACGATCCGGCCCGCGTACATCACCGCGATCTTGTCCGCGACGTCGGCGACGACGCCGAGGTCGTGGGTGATCAGGATCAGGCCCATGTTGTACTCGCGCTGCAACTCCGCGAGCAGGTCCATGACCTGGGCCTGGACCGTCACGTCGAGGGCCGTGGTCGGCTCGTCGGCGATGATCAGGTCCGGCTCCAGGGCGAGCGCCATCGCGATCATGATGCGCTGGCGCATACCGCCGGAGAACTGGTGCGGATAGTCGCCGACGCGCTCCTTCGCGGCCGGGATCTTCACGCGGTCCATCAGCTCGATGGCCTTGGCCTTGGCTTCCTTCTTGCTCAGGCCCTGGTGGACGCGGAACATCTCGCCGAGCTGGTAACCGACGGACAGCACCGGGTTCAGCGCGGACAGCGCGTCCTGGAAGATCATGGCGATCTTCCTGCCGCGGACCTTGCGCCGGGCGTCGCCCGACATGGTGAGCATGTCCTCGCCGCGGTACAGGATCTGGCCCTGCGGGATCCGTCCGGGCGGCATGTCGAGGATGCCCATGATGGCCTGGGCGGTCACGGACTTGCCGGAACCGGACTCACCGAGCACGGCGAGGGTCTCGCCGGAGCTGACGGTGTAGTTGACGCCGTTGACGGCCTTGGCCACACCGTCACGGGTGTGGAACTCGACGTGCAGGTCGCGCACTTCGAGCAGGGGGACGTCACCCTCGGCCGCGCCGCGCGGCTCGGGGACGTTCCGGGTCTTGTCGATGGTGGTCACGTACGCCCTCCTCAGCGCAGCTTCGGGTCGAGGGCGTCGCGCACCGCGTCGCCGAGCATGATGAACGCGAAGACCGTGAGGCTGAGCATTCCGGCCGGGAACAGCAGCGTGTGCGGGTTGTCCCGGATCACCTTGCTGCCCTCGGAGATGTCGATGCCCCACGAGATCGTCGGGTCGCTGAGGCCGAGGCCGAGGAACGACAGCGTCGCCTCCGCCGAGATGTAACCGCCGAGGGCGATCGTGGCCACGACGATGGTCGGCGCGACGGCGTTCGGCATCACGTGGCGGAACAGGATCCGCGTGGTGCCGGCGCCCAGCGCCCGGGCCGCCGTCACGTAGTCCGCCTGCTTGGCCGTGATCACCGAGCTGCGCATGACGCGGGCGATCGAGGTCCAGCCGAGGAAGGCCAGGGCCAGGATGACCACGTACACCTTGCGCTCGGTGAAGGCGTTCAGGACGACCATCGTGCCGAGCAGGAACGGCAGACCGAAGAAGATGTCGACGATCCGGGAGATCACCGAGTCGATCCAGCCGCCGAAGTAGCCGGCCAGCATGCCGAGCAGCCCGCCGATCAGCGTGACGGCCGCGGTGACGCAGACGCCGACCAGGATCGAGGCCCGGGTGCCGTAGATGACACGGGCGTAGATGGAGCGGCCCTGCTGGTCGTATCCGAACCAGTCCGGCTGGAAGAAGTGCCCCAGCTCCGGCTTGCTCAGGTAGTGGCGAACCAGGTCGCCGTCACGCGGGTCGACGCTGGTGAACATGCCGGGGAACGCGGCGATCACCAGCAGCAGGACCAGCAGCACCGAGGAGATCCAGAACATGGGCCGGTGCCGCAGGTCGTACCAGGCGTCACCCCACAGGGAGCGGGGCTTGTCGCTCTTCTGCGCGCTCTGCTTGCCGGGAGCGTCGACGGCCGGCGGGGCCACGGCGTCCACGGTCGCGGAGTCGGTGGTCTGGGCCTTGGTCACGTCAGGCATACCGGATCCTCGGGTCCAGGACCGCGTACAGCAGGTCGATGAGCAGGTTGATCAGGAGGATGACGAGGACGAGGACCGTCACCACACCCGTGACCG
This sequence comes from Streptomyces sp. NPDC006372, assembly GCF_040612515.1. NCBI lineage: Bacteria > Bacillati > Actinomycetota > Actinomycetes > Kitasatosporales > Streptomycetaceae > Streptomyces > Streptomyces sp. NPDC006372. Next base: position 64,758 of record NZ_JBEXQJ010000035.1, read on the forward strand.
TCGAGCCCTCGCTCGTCTGGATCGCCCTGTAGAGGAGGTTGCCGACACCCTGGATGTTGAAGATGCCCTCGGTGATGACCGCGCCGCCGATGAAGCCGCCGACGTCGGTGCCGACGAAGGTGACCACGGGAATCAGCGAGTTGCGCAGCAGGTGGACACCGATGATCCGGCGCCGGGGCAGGCCCTTGGCGAGCGCGGTCCGCATGTAGTCGGCCCGCAGGTTCTCGGCGAAGGTCGTCCTAGTCAGCCGCGCCACGTACGCCATGGAGAGCATGGCCAGGACGAACGCGGGCAGGAACAACTGCGAGTAGTCCGTGGAGTCCTGCACGTTGGGCGGCAGCCAGCCGAGTTCGTCGGCGAAGATGAACCGGGCGATGAAGCCCAGCACGAACACCGGGATGGAGATCACCGTCAGGGTGAAGACCAGCACGCCGGTGTCGGCGGCCTTACCGGCCCGCAGACCGGCCCACGCACCCAGGCCGACACCGATGATGATCTCGATGGTGATGGCCAGCAGCGTCAGCCGCAGGGTCACCGGGAAGGCCTCGGCCATCAGGTCGGCGACCGGGCGTCCGGCGAGGTTGCTGCCGAAGTCTCCCTTGAGGAGATTCAGCATGTAGTGGAAGTACTGCTCGAGGACGGGCTTGTCGAAGCCGTACTCGCGCTTGATCTGCGCGATCTGTGCGGGATCGGGAGCCTTGTCCCCGTAGATGGCCCGGACCGGGTCGCCCGGCAGGATGTGGACCATCAGGAAGATCAACAGAGTTGTCCCGATGAAGATCGGGATCATCTGGAGCAGTCGCCTGGCGGCGTAGCGCCCCATCTTGCGCCTCCATGCCGTGAGGGGTCGGCGAGGCCTGCGCACTCATCTCTACCGCAGGTCGGGGGGTGAGGTGGAGGCCTGTGCCTACGGGCCGGTGCCACCGCTCCCCTGGTCGGGAGGGGCGGCACCGGCCTGCGGTCGTCTTCTTACTTCTGCTTGACCTGGATCGTGTCGAAGATCGGGTCACCGTCCTGGCCGTACTTGATCTTGCCCAGGATGTGCCTGGACTGACCGCTGTTGACCTTGTAGAACCAGAGCGGAATCGCCGGCATGTCCTTGGCGAGGAGCTGCTCCGCCTCCTGGTACTTGGCCACGGTCTCGTCGATCGAGCCGGCCTTGTCCGCCTCGGAGCTCAGCTTGTCGAAGTCCTTGTTGGAGTAGCCGCTGGTGTTGCCGGCCGACGTGGTGCCGTACAGGTCGCGCATGAAGTTCGAGTTGACCGGGTAGTCGAGCACCCAGCCACCGCGGTACATGGACTTGACTTGGTCCTTGTCACGGGCGTCGAGGTCGGCCTGGAAGGTCGGCTTCGGGTCGCCGGTGCACTCCACGCCGGTGACCTTGCGGATCGAGTTGCAGACCGCGTCGACCCACGGCTTGTGGTCCTGGTCGGCGTTGTACTGGATCTGGATCTTGTTGCCCGGGACGCCGCCGCCCTCCTGGACGAGCTTCTTGGCCTGGGCCGGGTCGAACTTGACGACGTCGCCGAGCGCGCCCTTCTTGTAGCCGAGCACGCCGGGGGCGACGTAGGAGTCGGCCGGGGTACGCGTGCCCTGAAGCACGGTCTTGGTGATCGTCTGGCGGTCGATCGCCATGGACAGACCCTGGATGACCTTGGGGTCGATGTCCTTGAACTGCTTGGTGTAGAACGCCGGGACGATCGACTGGACGGCCGAGTACGGCTGGTCGATGGCGCGGTCGCCGAGGTCCGACTTGTAGTTCGTCAGCGCGGTGGTGGGGACCTGCTCGATCCAGTCCACGTTGTCGGAGCGCAGGTCCGAGTACGCGGCGTCGGCGGTCGTGTAGTTCTTGAAGTCGATACCGCCGTTCTTGGCGGCGTTCGGGCCCTTGTAGTCCGCGAACTTGCGGACCTTGATGAGCTTGTTGTGCTCCCAGGACACGAACTTGTACGGGCCGTTGCCGATCGGCTTCTGGCCGAAGCCCTTCGGGTCCTTGAAGAAGGCCTCGGGCAGCGGCGCCCACACGTCGTAGCCCAGCTTGTACGCGAAGTACGAGACCGGCTGCGTCAGCTTGACGGTGAAGGTGTTGTCGTCGACGACCTTCAGGCCCGACATCTTGTCGGTCTTCGGGTCACCCTTCTCCGGGTGCACCTGGTCGAAGCCCACGATGTCGGCGAACCAGCTGGAGTTGGTCTGGTTGTTCTTGATGTTGGCCGACCAGTTCCAGGAGTCCACGTAGGACTTGGCGGTGACCGGGGTGCCGTCGTGGAACTTCCAGCCCGGCTTGAGCTTGACGGTCCACTCGGACGAGTCGTCGTTCGGCGTGACCGACTCGGCGTTGACGTACTCGAGCTTGCCGGTGCCGGGCTCGTAGTCGACCAGACCCGCGAAGATCGTGCGCAGGACACGGCTGCCCTGGCTCTCCTTGGCGTTGGCCGGCTGCAGCGGGTTCTGAGGCTCGCTCAGCTGCGCAGTGACGATGCCGTTCGGGTCGGCCTTGCCCTTGTTCATGTCGTCGCTGCCGCTGTCGTCGCCGCCGCCGCAGGCGGTGGCGGCCAGAGCGACGACTATCGCCCCCGCGACCCACTTGGCGCTCTTGGCACCGCGCATGGGTTCCTCCTATGAAGTCATTGGTTCACCGCGAAGGGAGCACAGGACGGATCACCGCCACAGCCCGTCGCCGGTGCCGGTTTCGTCAGGTGCCCCCGCGCTCGTGAGTCGGCGCCGCCTCCAGCGCATGACCCGTTCATCCGAGCTCTACGCGCCTAACTATCTGCCAAACGCCTGGACCGAACCACACTCTCGAGGTCTCGGTTCGATCACAGCTCTCGCCTACATCTTCCAAAATCCGGACAAAGGGTTTGGTGAAAGATCCCTGCGAAACGGACTTGTTACACATCTATCGGTGGGGGCTGTCCGCATTCCGGACGCGAGAGTGAGATAAACCGCTTGCGACGGGGCAGACTCCCGTGCAGGGTGCCCTGGTGCCTGTCGCGCGCTCAAGAAGCCTGTGCGGCAAGGCCGTTGCGCGAACCCCGGAGCCGGAGCGGCGCGGCGCTTCCGGAAAAGGGTAGTGGGAACAGGGCGTTCCGGACGCCGCTCCCGGGCAAATCGAGGGTTTTCCCTAACCCTGCCCTTGACGTTCTGTCTTCTTCACGACGACACCGGGCACCCCGCCTCGCGGGGTGCCCGGTGTCGTCGTGGTGCGTGTCAGCCGTGCTTGGCGCGGCTCGCGGCGCGGGCGCGCTCGCGGGCGTCCAGGTTCACCTTGCGGATGCGCACGGCCTCCGGGGTGACCTCCACGCACTCGTCGTCGCGGCAGAACTCAAGGGACTGCTCCAGCGACAGCTTGCGCGGCGGGACGATCGACTCGGTCACGTCGGCCGTGGACGACCGCATGTTGGTGAGCTTCTTCTCCTTGGTGATGTTGACGTCCATGTCGTCGGAACGGGAGTTCTCGCCGACGATCATGCCCTCGTACACCTCGGTGCCCGGCTCGGTGAACAGCACGCCGCGCTCCTGGAGGTTGGTCATCGCGAAGGCGGTGACCGCACCGGCGCGGTCGGCGACCAGGGAGCCGTTGTTACGGGTCTGGAGCGCGCCGAACCAGGGCTCGAAGCCCTCGTGGATGGAGTGGCCGATGCCCGTGCCGCGGGTCTGCGTCAGGAACTCGGTCCGGAAACCGATCAGACCGCGGGAGGGGACGACGAACTCCATGCGGACCCAGCCGGAGCCGTGGTTGGACATGTTGTCCATACGGCCCTTGCGCACGCCCATGAGCTGCGTGACCGCGCCCATGTGCTCCTCGGGCACGTCGATCGTCATGCGCTCGACGGGCTCGTACGTCTTGCCGTCGACCTCCTTGGTGACGACCTGGGGCTTGCCGATGGTCAGCTCGAAGCCCTCCCGGCGCATCGTCTCGACCAGGATGGCCAGCGCCAGCTCGCCGCGGCCCTGCACCTCCCAGGCGTCCGGCCGCTCGGTGTCGAGCACGCGGAGGCTGACGTTACCGATCAGCTCGCGGTCGAGGCGGTCCTTGACCTGGCGTGCGGTGACCTTGCGGTCCTTGACGGCCGCCTTGTTGTCGGCGCCCTTGCCGGTGGCACCGCGGCCGACCAGCGGGGAGGTGTTGGTGCCGATGACCATGGAGATGGCGGGCTCGTCGACCGTGATCAGCGGCAGCGCGACCGGGTTCTCCGGGTCGGCCAGGGTCTCGCCGATCATGATGTCGGGGATACCGGCCACGGCGCAGATGTCACCGGGGCCGGCCATCTCGGCCGGCTTGCGGGTGAGCGCCTCGGTCATCATCAGCTCGGAGATGCGGACGTTGCTGACGGACCCGTCGCGCTTCATCCACGCGACCGTCTGGCCCTTGCGCAGCTCGCCCTGCTCGACGCGGAGCAGCGCGATACGGCCGAGGAAGTTGTCGGCGTCCAGGTTGGTGACGTGCGCCTGGAGCGGGGCGGCCTCGTCGTAGGTCGGGGCCGGGATGTGCTCCAGGATCGTGGTGAAGAACGGCTCCAGGCTGGTGGAGTCGGACGGGACCGTGCCGTTGTCCGGCTTGGTCAGCGAGGCGATGCCGTCACGGCCGCAGGCGTAGACGATCGGGAACTCGATCTGCTCCTCGTCGGCGTCCAGGTCGAGGAAGAGGTCGTAGGTCTCGTTGACGACCTCGTCGATCCGGGAGTCCGGGCGGTCCGTCTTGTTGATGCACAGGATGACGGGCAGGCGCTGCTGGAGGGCCTTGCGCAGCACGAAGCGGGTCTGCGGGAGCGGGCCCTCGGAGGCGTCCACGAGCAGGACGACGCCGTCGACCATCGACAGACCGCGCTCGACCTCGCCGCCGAAGTCGGCGTGGCCGGGGGTGTCGATGATGTTGATGGTGATGACATCCCCCCCGTCCTTCGGGTGGTACTTCACCGCCGTGTTCTTGGCGAGGATCGTGATGCCCTTCTCACGCTCCAGGTCGTTCGAGTCCATGACCCGGTCGTCGACGGAGTCGAGCTGATGGGCGGCGAAGGCACCGGCCTGCTTCAGCATGCCGTCGACGATGGTGGTCTTGCCGTGGTCGACGTGGGCGACGATGGCGACGTTACGGATGTCGTGGCGCGTGGCCATATTGAGGCGTACTCCCGGAGTGGTGAGGAATGCCCTGCGCGTACGTCACTGGTGCGCGGGCCCTGCCGGGCTCAACATGCCACGGCCTCACCCCATGGTACGGGTATGCGCCCGATGGGGTGAGCCGGGATACGTCGGTGCAGGTCAGGCCTGGTAATGAGGTGCTCGGCGGCCGTGCCTGGGCCGGTCGGACCGCGTCAGCTGTTGCTCGCCGAGGGGCCTCCGGCCGCTTTCATGCCCTTCTTCAGGAAGCCCATGTCCTCGAAGGCCGGGGTGCCGAGGCCGAACGCGCCGGTGTTCACCAGGTTCTTGCGGGCCGCCATGAGCTGGGGGCGCTGGTAGAGGGGGATCGAGCCGGCCGCGGCCCAGATCCGGGAGTCGGCCTTGCGGATGAGGGAGCGGGACTCGCCCTCGTCGAGGGTGGCCACGGCCTGGTCGAAGAGCTGGTCGACCTGGTCGGTGCCGACGCGGGTGTAGTTCTGCTCGATGTTCAGCGAGCCGTCGGCGGCCGGGACCGGCTTGGCGTAGACGGGGCGGGCGTCGGTGGCGGGGAAGGCGGTGGTGGGCCAGGAGTACAGGGCGAGGTCGTACTGGCCGGACGCGATGTGGTCCTTGAAGTAGGACTCGTCGGAGACCTTGGAGATCTCCGTGCCGATGCCGACGCTTTCCAGCATGCGGGAGATGCGGTCGGCGACCGTGCGCAGCGTCTGGGAGCCGGGCCCGGAGGGGAGGACGAAGCGGAGCGTGAGGGCCTTGCCGTTCTTGGCGAGCGGGGCGGCCTCACGGCCCGCCGGGGCGGCGGTGCCCTGGGGGGCGTACGCGCCGGGGGCGCCGTCCTGGTACTGCTTGCCGTCCTGGGCGGGCCGGCCGGCCGGGTCGTGACGGCGGTGTGCCTTGCCGTCCTCGGCGCTGTTCTTCTCGGCGCTGTTCTTCTCGGCGCTCTTCTTCTCGCCGCCGTTCTCCTCGCCGCTTTCCTCCTCGCCGACGATGTACGTGCTGTCGTCGCCGTCCGACTCCTCGTCGGAGGACTTGCCGGCCTTCTTGCCCTCGGCGCCGGCCGCCTTCTCCCCCTTCTTCTTCTCCTCCTTCACGGGTCCGCCCCGTACCCATCCGGCGTCGGCGAGCAGGGCCTGCGCCTCCTTGGTGTCCTGGTCGCCGAGGGCGCCGCTGTTGTCGGCGTAGGCGGCCTGGCCGGACAGGGCCAGGTGGCTGCCGACCGGTACGGCGGGCAGGCCGAGCGGTTTGAGGACGGTGGCGACCAGTTCCTTGCGGTCCAGGGCCCGGGCGACGGCCCGGCGGACGCGCTCGTCGGCGAGGGGGCCCTCGGCGCCGTTCAGGGCGAGCTGGGTGTAGGCGGGTTCCAGGGACTTGCGCACCTCGAAGCCGCGCAGGGCCTGCTGCTGCCGGGCGTCCTTCGCGGCCGCCTTGCTCCGCTTCTCGTTCCTGTTCTTGTTCTTGCCGGAGGCGGTCTTCTCGTCGGAGCCCTGCTCCCCGTCCGCGGCGGAGGGGCTCGCGCTGGGGCCCATCACCGGGCTGCCGGAGCTGCGGGGCTGGGCGGTGACCGTGATGCGGCGGGCCGCGGAGGGGTCGACCTCGGCCAGGTCGAGGGTGCCGGCGGCCAGCTCGTCGGCCCGCTTGTCGCGCGGGACCGAGCGCAGCACGATCTCGGAGAGCTTGGCGGGCTCGCCCCACCAGCGTGCGTTGCGCGCGAGGGTGATCTCGTCGTCCTTGCGGTCGACCTTCTTCACGGTGAAGGGACCGGCGGTGACCTTGAGCTTCTTGCGCGCCCCGTCGTTGAAGGCGTCCGGGGTGCCCATGACGTCCTTCGGGTACAGCGGCGAGAACAGCGACCGCCAGTCGGCATAGGGGCGGCTGAAGGTGACCCTGACCTCCAGGGCGTTGTCGCCGCGCTCGATCTTCTGGACGCGGTCGTAGCCGGCGTTGCGGGCGGTCCAGTAGGCGGTGTCCTTGCCGGACAGGGCGCGCCACTGGGCGGCGAAGTCGGCGGCGCCGATCTCCCGGCCGTCGCTCCACACGGCCTGCTGGTTGAGCTTGTACAGGACGACCTGCTTGGGCTCGGTCTCGACGACCTCGGCGGACTCCAGGTAGTCGGGGTTGCGCTCGGGCCGGCCTTCGGCGTTCATCCGGAACATCGACGGCAGGACGGCCTGGGCGACGCGGGTGGTGGTGGCGTCGGCGTCCGACTGGAAGGTGTTCAGGGTGTCGGGCACGGAGTCCACGGCCCAGCGCAGGGTGCCGCCGTCGGCGATCCGGGCGCGGGCGGCGGGCTGGATGTCGGGGGCGGCGAGCGGCTTGCCGGCCGGGTCCTCGGAGCCGCATCCGGCGAGCGCGGGCACCGCGAGCACTCCCGCGGTGAGGAAGGCGACCGAGCGCGAGACCGCACGCGGGCCGACGCCGTGCTGGGACATCTGTGCTACCTCCGGGAAGCCGCGGGCGTTATGATCACTTTTGGCGGTATTTGGCTTTCATCTGATGTATGCCGCCACTGAAGAGGAAAGGGTTCGGCAACACAGGGCGACACGGCGGCCACAGGCGGGAAGTCACCCGACCGGCGCAATGCACGGCGCGGTGCACCCACACGCCTCGGCCAATCGATGCACATCCCTTCACAGCACAAGGTGTGACGCGCAACACTCGCAGGCGCATGAGCATTGCCGCCTTGGGCCTCGAAGGACCTGCGGAAGTGAGGACAAGTCATGTCCGTGCACGACGAACTGACGTCAGTCCAGCGCAGTCTCGACGAACTGTTCCGATCAGTGGGACGCCTCGAGAAGCAGCTCGGCACCGGCGGCCTGGAGATGCGCCGCGTCCGTGCCGACGCCAACCACCTGCGCGAGAGCGTCGCCCTGCTGCGCGACGCCGCCGCGTCACCGGCCGCACCGAAGCGCCCCGAGCTCGTCACGATCTCGGACGACCCGTACGACTCCGCCCTGTGGCGTGACTCGGACGACGAGGGGCTCGGCGCCCGGGACCGGCGCGCTCCCTGACCGGGGAGGAGTCGAACGACCGGCCCCTCCCCCGAACCCGACCGGAGTCGTCACATGACCACTGGTACGGAACCTCCCGCCACAGAACCCAGACACCCGAGCGGCGGCGTACGGGCGGGTACGCGCGCCGCGATCGACGCCCCGCACCTGCGTACCGACCGGTGGTGGCTGGCTCCGGCCTGCACGGCCGCCGGCCTGCTGGCCTTCATCGTCTACTCGACCTGGCGGGCCTTCGCGAACGCCGACTACTACGCGGCGCCGTACGTCTCGCCCTTCTACTCCCCCTGCCTGGCGGAGAACTGCGAGACGATGAGGGGCGGCCCGAACTGGGAGATCTTCGGAGGCTGGTGGGGCATCTCCCCCGCCATCATCATCCTGATCTTCCCGCTCGGCTTCCGCCTGACCTGCTACTACTACCGCAAGGCGTACTACCGGGGCTTCTGGGCGTCCCCGCCCGCGTGCGCGGTGGCCGAGCCGCACAAGAAGTACACCGGTGAGACCCGCTTCCCGCTGATCCTGCAGAACATCCACCGCTATTTCTTCTACGCCGCGCTCCTCGTCGCCGGGATCCTCACGTACGACACCGTGCTCGCCTTCCGCGACGAGCACTACGCGTGGGGCCACATGGGCCTGGGCACGATCGTGTTCCTGGTCAACATCGTGCTGATCTGGGCGTACACGATCTCCTGCCACTCCTGCCGGCACATCGTCGGCGGCAAGCTGAAGCACTTCTCCAAACATCCCGTGCGCTATCGGATGTGGCAGTGGGCGGGGAAGCTCAACGCCCGGCACATGCAGCTCGCCTGGGCGTCGCTGGTGAGCGTGGCGCTCGCCGACTTCTACGTCTACCTGGTCGCGTCCGGCGCCTTCGACGATCCGCGGTTCTTCTGATGAGTGGAGCGTTCTGATGTCCGTGGTCGACCGGCAGGAGTGGGACGTCGTCGTGGTGGGCGCCGGTGGCGCGGGCCTGCGCGCCGCCATCGAGGCCCGCGAGCGGGGCGCCCGTACGGCCGTGATCTGCAAATCGCTGTTCGGCAAGGCGCACACGGTGATGGCCGAGGGCGGCATCGCCGCGGCGATGGCCAACGCCAACGAGAACGACACCTGGCAGACCCACTTCCGCGACACCATGCGCGGCGGCAAGTTCCTCAACCAGTGGCGGATGGCCGAGCTGCACGCCCAGGAGGCGCCCCAGCGGGTGTGGGAGCTGGAGACCTGGGGGGCGCTGTTCGACCGCACCAAGGACGGCCGGATCTCCCAGCGCAACTTCGGCGGTCACGAGTACCCGCGCCTCGCCCACGTCGGCGACCGCACCGGCCTGGAGCTGATCCGCACCCTTCAGCAGAAGATCGTCTCCCTCCAGCAGGAGGACTACAAGGAGACCGGCGACTACGAGTCCCGGCTGAAGGTCTTCCAGGAGTGCACGGTCACCCGCGTGCTCAAGGAGGACGCCCGGGTCTCCGGGGTCTTCGCCTACGAGCGCGAGTCGGGCCGCTTCTTCGTCCTGGAGGCGCCCGCCGTGGTGATCGCGACGGGCGGCATCGGCAAGTCCTTCAAGGTCACGTCGAACTCCTGGGAGTACACGGGCGACGGCCACGCGCTGGCCCTCCTCGCCGGCGCTCCCCTGCTGAACATGGAGTTCGTGCAGTTCCACCCGACCGGCATGGTCTGGCCGCCGTCGGTGAAGGGCATCCTCGTCACCGAGTCGGTGCGCGGCGACGGCGGTGTGCTGCGCAACTCCGACGGCAAGCGGTTCATGTTCGACTACGTCCCCGACGTCTTCAAGGACAAGTACGCGGAGACGGAGGACGAGGCCGACCGCTGGTACGACGACCCGGACCACAACCGGCGCCCGCCCGAGCTGCTCCCCCGCGACGAGGTGGCGCGGGCGATCAACGCCGAGGTGAAGGAGGGGCGCGGCTCCCCGCACGGGGGCGTCTTCCTCGACGTGTCGACGCGCATGCCCGCCGAGGTCATCAAACGACGGCTGCCCTCGATGTACCACCAGTTCAAGGAGCTGGCCGACGTCGACATCACCGCGGAGGCCATGGAGGTCGGGCCCACCTGTCACTACGTGATGGGCGGTGTCGCGGTCGAGTCCGACACGGCGGCGGCGCGCGGGGTGCCGGGCCTGTTCGCGGCCGGTGAGGTGGCCGGCGGCATGCACGGCTCCAACCGGCTCGGCGGCAACTCGCTGTCCGACCTGCTGGTGTTCGGGCGCCGGGCCGGCTGGCACGCGGCCGAGTACGCGGCGGGCTCGGCCGGGGCACGCCCGGCCGTGGACGACGTCCAGATCGACTCCGCCGCCGCCGAGGCGCTGCGGCCCTTCTCGGCCGAGGCGGAGATCGAGGAACCGGCCGGCGGCCCGCCGGAGAACCCGTACACCCTGCACCAGGAACTCCAGCAGACGATGAACGACCTGGTCGGCATCATCCGCCGCGAGACGGAGATGAAACAGGCCCTGGAGAAGCTGGCCGAGCTGCGGGTACGGGCACGCCGGGCCGGGGTCGAGGGGCACAGGCAGTTCAACCCGGGCTGGCACCTCGCCCTGGACCTGAGGAACATGCTGCTGGTCAGCGAGTGCGTGGCGCGTGCCGCCCTGGAGCGCACCGAGTCGCGCGGCGGGCACACCCGCGAGGACCATCCGGTGATGGACCGCAAGTGGCGCCCGGTCAACCTGCTCTGTGCCCTCACCGACCCGACGGGCGGCCTGGCGGCGACGGACCCGGTCCGCGGCCAGATCACCCTCACCCGCGAGACCACCGAACCCGTCCGTGCCGACCTGCTCGCCCTCTTCGACAAGGAGGAGCTGGTCAAGTACCTGGCCGAAGAGGAGCTGTACGAATGAGCGGCTACACAGCCCACTTCAAGGTGTGGCGCGGGGACGCGGGCGGCGGCGGCCTGGAGGATTTCAAGGTCGAGGTCAACGAGGGCGAGGTGGTGCTCGACATCATCCACCGCCTCCAGGCCACCCAGGCGCCCGATCTCGCCGTGCGCTGGAACTGCAAGGCGGGCAAGTGCGGTTCCTGCTCGGCGGAGATCAACGGCCGGCCGCGGCTGATGTGCATGACGCGCATGTCGGTGTTCGACCGGGAGGAGACCATCACGGTGACACCGCTGCGGGCGTTCCCGGTCGTCCGCGACCTGGTCACCGACGTCGGCTTCAACTACATCAAGGCCAGGGAGGTCCCGTCCTTCGTGCCGCCGGCCGGTGTCGCTCCCGGCGAGTACCGGATGATGCAGGAGGACGTGGACCGTTCGCAGGAGTTCCGCAAGTGCATCGAGTGCTTCCTGTGCCAGGACACCTGCCATGTGGTCCGTGACCACGAGGAGAACAAGCAGGCGTTCGCGGGTCCCCGTTTCCTGATGCGGGTGGCGGAGCTGGACATGCACCCGCTGGACGCGGCGGCGGAGTCGGGCCTGGACCGCAAGACCACCGCCCAGGACGAACACGGTCTGGGCTACTGCAACATCACCAAGTGCTGTACGGAGGTCTGCCCCGAGGGCATCAAGATCACGGACAACGCGCTGATCCCCCTGAAGGAACGGGCGGTCGACCGCAAGTACGACCCGCTGGTGTGGCTGGGCTCGAAGATCAGGAGACGGTCCTCAGCAGGCTGAGCGCCTCCTGGAGGTTGTGTTCGGCGATCTCCCGCATCCGCTCCGGGTGCGGGAAGTCGCCCTCGATGAGGGTGAGCGGGCCGGAGACGAGCCCGATGTGCATCGACAGCCGGTACAGGTTCAGGCGGGCCTCGTCCAGCCCCGGGGCCCGCAGGGCGTCGTAGTGGGGGCCGAAGCGGAGCCGGAGGAAGACGTGCTCCTGCTCCACGTCGAAGTACATCAGGCCCTCGATGTCGATGAGGGCGGGCTGTCCGTCGGGGGCGAGCAGGACGTGGTCCGGTCCGAGTTCGCCGTGGACGAGGGTGTGGCGGTCACGGGGGCGGACCTCGGCGGCCAGGACCTGGATCATGCCCTCCAGCTCCCGGCGTACGGCGGCGACCCGGGGTTCGCGGCGGGCCGCTTCGGCGATGCCGCGCAGGGCGCCCTCGGTGACGCGCTGCTCGCAGGAGGCGGCGTCGGAGGAGCCGCCGCTGTCGACGAGGGCGACCTTGCCGAGGCGGGGCCCGGTGCGGGCGTGCAGGGTGGCGAGCAGCTCCGCCATCCGCTCCATGGCCCGCGGTGCCTGGTCCGGGTCGCGGGCCAGGGCTTCTTCCAGGCTGCCGCCGGTCAGGTCCTCGACGACGGCGGCCTCCGCCGGGAGGTGGGTGCGCGTGGCGTCGGCGTACCGGAGCCCGGGCGTACGGACGCCGGCCGCGGCCAGCCGGTCGTGGGCCGCCGTGAACAGGTCGAGGCCGGTGCCGTGGGAGAAGGGGTCGCGGGGGTCGGAGGGACCGGAGTCCCAGTAGTCCTCGCCGGCCGACCACACGTAGGCGACGGCCGTGGAGTCGTCGTCCAGGGTCAGGCGGTAGACGCCCTTCTTGGTGCCGCCGCGCAGGCGTTCCACGCCGGTGAGGGTGCGGCCGGGGCCCAGCGCCGCGCGGGCGAGGGGGGCGAGGTCGGTGCGGGTGAGGGGGCGCCGGGTCGTGGTCACCGCACCCAGTCTTCCTTGTACGCACGCCAGTCCGCCTCGGTCGCGGCGAAGTCGATGTACAGCGCGACGCCGAAGTTGGCCCGGTCGGCGTCCGTGCGGGACAGGCCCAGGCGGACGCCGCGGACGGCGGCGGGCACGGTCTCGGCGTGGTTCCAGTGGCCGAAACGGTTCTCGTGGAAGAAGGGCAGGCCCATCAGCAGGTCGGTGGAGGGCGGGGTGACCTCCAGGGCGAGCGAGGTCTGCTGGGCGACGTAGCCGCCGTAGGTGCTCTGCAGCGGCTGCATGGTGTCGTACGACATCACGGCGATCTGGTCGACGCGGCGGGCGACCTGGCCGAAGAACTCCTGCGACCACCACTTGGGGTGGCCGGTGACGCCGCCCCACACGGTGTGGAAGGCCGGGAGCGGGTCGATCTGGTGGGCGGCGACGGAGAGTTGTGCGTCCCGGGAGCGGGTTTCGCGGCGCAGCGAGTCGAGGAGGGTGAGGTAGTCGCGGTCACCGGAGTGCAGGGGTTCCAGGTCGAAGTGGATGCCCTCGTAGCCGGTGTCCAGGACCTGGCGGGCTGAGCGGACGACTGCGGCGCGGGTGTCCGGGTTCTCCAGGCGCATGCCGTCGGGGGTCTCGGTGGCCAGGACATCACCGAGGAAGGCCTGGACGCGGATGCCGGGCAGTTTCTCGTGCACGGCGTCGATGAACCAGCGGGCCCTCGGATAGACCGACTCGGGGAGGGTGCCGTCGTGCTCCAGCGGGCCCGAGTGGACGTACAGGTCACGGACGCCGGTGCCTCGCAGGCGGCGGGCCAGGGCGGTGACGTCGGAGTCCTTCTTCCGGCCGTCCACCCAGGCGTGGCCGAGCCAGAGGGCGTCGCGGTCCCTGGTGTACGTGCCGTCGGCCGGATCGCCCGTGTAGTTGACGCGGAGAACTGCGAGGGCGGCCAGGAGCGGGACCAGGAGCACCAGCAGCAGAGCGACCACCGCACGCCTGACCCAGCGCCGACGGCGTCCCTTCTCGGGGGTGGTGTCTTCCGTTTCGGGGGTGGTGTCCTCCGTTTCGGGGGTCGTGTCACCCTTCTCAGAGGCCGTGTCCCCCGCCTCAGGGGTCCTGTCCTCCGTCTCGAGGGTCGTGTCCTCCGTGTCTTCCATGCCGTCTTCCCCCCGGTGGTGCGATCGGTGTTGCCGGGGATGACGATCAGCACGGACGTTCGGTTGCGATCACAGGGGGTCTTCGGTCAGGTGCCGTAAGGGACGCCGGTCCCCGTCAGAACAGGCTCAGCAGGGCCTCCGCCGGGTCTGTCAGGGTCGTTTCGCCGCCCGGGAGGGGGAGTTCGAACCAGACCGTCTTGCCGCGGGGTGTGCGGCGGGAGCCCCACGCGGCGCTGAGGAGGCCGACCAGTTGGAGGCCGCGGCCGCCCTCGTCCGTGTCGCGGGCGCGGCGGCGGCGGGGCTGGACCAGGCCCGAGTCCCAGACCTCGCAGACCAGCGTGCGGTCGAGCAGGAGGCGGAGCCGGATCTCGCCCTCGCCGTACCGCAGGGCGTTGGTGACCAGCTCGCTGACCAGGAGCTCCGTGGTGTCGACCAGGGGTTCCATGTCCCAGCTGAGCAACTGGGCGCGCGCGTACTCGCGGGCCCGGCCCACACTGCGCGGCTCGCGCGGCAGGGTCCAGTCACCGACGGACTCGGTGGGCAGGCCCTGTACACGTGCCATCAGCAACGCGATGTCGTCCTCGCCGTGATGGGTGTCGAGAGTGTTGAGGACGTGGTCGCAGACGTCCTCCAGCGGCTGGTTGGGGTCGGACAGGGCGCTGACGAAGGCCTGGAGTCCCTCGTCGAGCGGGTGGTCGCGGCTCTCGACCAGCCCGTCGGTGTAGAGCGCGAGCAGCGCGCCTTCGGGCAGTTCGACCTCGACCTCCTCGAAGGGCTCGCCGCCGACACCGAGCGGCATGCCCGGCGGCACGTCCAGCATGAGCGCCGGTTCGCCCGGTTCGACCAGGACGGGCGGCAGATGACCGGCGTTGGCGAAGGTGCAGCGCCGGGTGACCGAGTCGTAGACGGCGTAGACACAGGTCGCCAGGTAGACCTCCGAGAGGTCCGCCTCCCGGGGGCGGCGGGCCGCCCTGGTCGCCTGCTGGACGCCGCCGGGGGCGCCCAGGCCGCGGGCGATCTCGTCCAGTTGGGAGAGCACCTCGGCCGGTTCGAGGTCGAGCTGGGCCAGGGTGCGGACCGCCGTGCGGAGTTCGCCCATGGCGACGGCTGCGCGCAGGCCACGTCCCATGACGTCGCCGACGACCAGCGCGGTGCGGTGCCCGGGGAGCTCTATGACGTCGAACCAGTCGCCGCCGACCTCGCTGGGCCGGCCGGTGTTGGCGTTGCCGGGCAGGTAGCGGCAGGCGATGTCGAGGCCGGAGGCCTCCGGGTCGCCGGGCGGGAGCAGGGACCGTTGCAGTATCAACGCCCGTTCGTGCTCGCGCCGGTAGAGGCGGGCGTTGTCGATGCAGACGGCCGCGCGTGCCGCCAGCTCGACGGCGAGGTCGCGATCCCGGTCGCCGAACGGCTCACTGCCCTTCGTCCGGGCGAACTGCACGAGTCCGACGACGGTGTCGTGGGCGACCATCGGCACGGCGAGGGTGGACTGCACGAGTCCCCCGTCCTCGCCGGGGACGTTCTGCGGCCGGGCCGTGCGCAGGGCGTCCGCGCAGGGCGAGTTGAACGGGTAGTGGTGGACGGCGCCGACCGAGACGGGCACCCCGGCACCGGCGAAGGGCTCGTCGGAGACGGCACTGGCGAAGGCGACCCGGCGCAGTTCGGCGCTGCCGTCGGCGAGCCCGGGCGGGGTCTCGTCGCCGGCCAGCAGCCCCTGGTAGAGGTCGACGGTGGCCAGGTCGCAGAAGCCGGGCACGACGACGTCGAGGAGTTGCCGGGCCGTGGTCTCCAGATCGAGGGAGTTGCCGATGCGGGCACCTGCCTCGTTCAGCAGGGCCAGATTGCGCCGGGCGGCGGCGGCCTCGCGGGCGGCGGCGCGACGGGCGGTGATGTCGATGCCGAGCCAGGCGATCCCGATGGGCCGGCCCGAACCGCTGTGCACCCGATAGAGGTTGACGGACCAGTGGCGGCGCTCGTCGGAACCCGGCACGAAGCCGGTGACGTGCATGTCGGTGATGGAGCTGCCGGTCTCCAGCACCCGGCGCAGCGTGGCGGCGACCCGGTCGGCCTCACCGCGCTGGAGGTAGTCGTGGACGCCCTTGCCGCGGTGGTCGTCGGGCTCGCCGCCGAAGATGGACGCGAACCGCTGGTTGACGCGGCGGACCCGCAGGTCGGGGTCGATCAGCAGGAATCCGAACGGGGATTGACTGAAAATGGCCTGCGAAGCGGCGAGGTCGGTCTCGATGCTGCGCAGCGTGCGGACGTCGACGACGATGCAGACGGCGGCCTTCTCACCGTCCTCGGTGCGCGTCGGCATGACGTACACCTCGGCCAGTCCCTCGTGGCCGCACTCGCCCTCGGCGCCCTTCGGCATCCGGAAGGGCACCACGCCGGTCCACTCGCGGCCGTCGAGGATCTCGGCCATCTTGCGCATGCCCCGCTCGCGCAGACGCGGGTCGATGAAGGCCTCGATGGGGTCCATGCCGACGGCGCGTTCGGCTGGGATGCCGAAGAGGTGCTCGGCGCGCAGGCTCCACTGGTCGACGAGCCCGTCCGGGCCGATGGAGAAGGACGCGACCTTGATGTAGTCGTAGATGGACCCGGGGGGACTGCTCTGCCACACGGCGTCCCCGGTCTCGACCCCGTCGGCCGCGAGCGCACCTCCCACGGTGGAGGCCAGGCCGTCCACAGCCCTCGTCCTCGCTCCCTCCGACGGGTCCTCGGACTCCGTGGACTTCGCTGGTATCTCGCTCACGCGAACCGTCCCCTCCAGCTCACCGCGTCCGGCACCAGTCACCAGGGGCGGCTGCCCGCAGTATCCAGCACTACGGTGCCGCACAACACGGTGTTCACGATCACAGCACGGTCCCGATGGTTTTCGGTCCGGACCGTGAGAACACTCCCAGTCTTCTAACCAGGGGACACCGCGTCGAATCCCGTCCGCCCCCAACCGCCACTGGCCGGAAGCAGTCGCTCTACAGGGGCGGTCGGTACGTACACCGTTTTTTCACTCCGGTACCGCGAGTTCGAACCACACGGTCTTGCCCGCGGCGCCGGGGCGGGTGCCCCAGCGGCGGGAGGAGGAGGCCACGAGTTGCAGTCCGCGGCCGCTCTCGTCCTCGGGCCGTGCGGTGCGTTCGCGGGGCGGGTCCGGGAGCGGGTCGGAGACCTCGACGAGGAGGACGCCGTTCAGTTCGGAGGGGCGGACCAGGCGGACACCGATGGGGCCCGTGGCGTGCCGCAGGGCGTTGGTGACCAACTCGCTGACCAGCAGCGCCGCGAGGTCGGTGAGGTTGTCGAGGCTCCAGCTGCGGAGTTGGCCGCGGACGGCCTGACGGGCGGTCCGCACGACGCCCGGCTCGGCCGGAAAGGTCCACTCGGCGCGGTCACCATCGGGATCGATCACGCCGATCACTTCCCAGACTGCGGGCCCACCCATGTCCGGTTTCATGGGGTTAATTGGCACATACCCGATATCCGGGGCGGAGTATCGCGCGGGGCAGCGCGCGGTGGCACGAAAGGCGTACGCGGCGCCCGTACGACAGCCGTCCGACTGCACGCGCCCCCGCCGCGCCTCAGGCGCCGGACGCTCCTCCCGCGCCGGCCCCGAGGTGTCCCAGGTGGGCGAGAGACTGCCGCACGGCGGGCACGTCCTGATCGAGCCAGTCCACGTCCCAGATCTGGCCGGGGCCGAGCCAGCGCAGTTCGTCGTGGTCCTGGAGGGGTTCGGGGGCGGCGGAGCCGGGCTGCAGCCGCGCGGTCCACACCTGCAGGACGTAGGGCGGCCTCAGGGGCCACTCCCCCGGAACGCGCTCGCCGGCCTCGGCGTCGACCCCGAGTTCCTCGCGCAGTTCGCGCACGAGTGCGGCGTCGGCCGTCTCCCCCGGCTCGACCTTGCCGCCGGGCAACTCCCAGCGCCCGGCCAGCTCGACGGGCGCACTGCGCCGAGCGGCCAACAGCCGCCCGCCGTCGACCAGCGCGGCACCCACGACGACGATCCGCTCACTCATGCGGGGAGCCTACGGGACCGGTCCACGGGCATTGCGGGCCGACCGGTCACCGCACCGGTACCCGAGGTCAGTCGTGCGCGGCGGCCGCGCCGTTCGCCCCGAGTCGCTCGACCCAGTACAGCTGCTTGTGGCCGCGACCGTCGAGGCTGTCCGCGATCTTCTGGGCCTCGGCCCGGGTCGCGTACCGGCCGACCCGGTAGCGGTTGCCGTTGTCGTCCTCTCGTATCACGAGCCAGGGAAGAGTGATCGTGCTGTCGTTCATCGCGCCCCTCCACTTCCCACCCGCGGCCTGTGCCGTGCCCCACCCGCTAAGGAAACCGCAATGCGCATATGCCCGACCCTACGCCTAACCTTCACGCAGCGAATACGGCTTTGCACAAAGAGGTACGCAACCAGCCAGAACGCAGGGGGCGCACGGCAAGAAACGCGCCGTCGGAGTACCTCGACGCACCGGCCCGGGGCACACCACGGACGCCGCTGCCGACCTGCGCGAACGACATTCCCCTACGGGCCATGGACCGCCCGGACCGTGACGGCCGTCACGGCGACCGCGTGAGCGGGGCGCACGGGGAGCGCGCTCCGGGACTGATGTGAGCGTTCGCTACTTGACCGGAAGGTGGTAGGCGACCCGGTACCGATCGGCCGGAATGACCACGTCGGCCGTCTCGACCGGGCGGCCGGAGGCGTAGAACGTGCGTGAGACGACCAGGACCACGTGGCCGGGAACGCCCCCGAGGACGAGCAGCTCCTCGGCGAGACCGGGCCGGGCGCCGACCTCCTCGGTGACGTTGTCCACGATCACGTCGATCGCGCGCATGCGCTCGACGACGCCCATCCCGCCGAGCGGCCCCTCCTCCGGCAGCATCACGGGCGTACGGCCCGTCACGGAGAGCGGCTCCCAGGACGTGGAGAGCATCATCACCTCACCGCCCTCGCGGAAGAGGTACTTCGTGCACATCACCCGCTCGCCCGGCTCGATGTCCAGCCGCTCGGCGACCGCGACACTCGCCTCGGCCTGCTCACTGCTGGACTCCCAGGTGCCGCGGCCCTCGCCGTCGGCCTGTTCCTGGCGGAAGGGGGTGGCCCCGCCGGTCGGGCGGTATCCGGAGCGGGAGATGCGCCGGGGCACGGGCCGCTCACGCACATACGTCCCCGAACCGGAGCGGCCCTCGACCAGCCCCTCCGCCATGAGCACCTTGCGGGCCTCCAGCGCGACGGTGTCCGAGACGCCGTACTCCTGGCGGATTCTCGCCTGCGACGGGAGTCGGGTGTGCGGTGGCAGCTGACCGTCGACGATCTTCTTGCGGAGATCACCCGCGACACGCAGGTACGCCGGCTGCTCACCGAATGTCACTGGCCGCTCCCATCAGGTTGTACAGACAGCAACAGCGTGGCAACCGTAGGTTGTGCGGTGCAAGCAAAGGCCAGAGAATCACTCGATGTGATGACATGGTGGCCCTGAGGGCTTTACGCAGGCACTTTCTCCCCGCTATAGGCGCCGTCACACCTGCGCTTCGGAGTCTCCGCCCGTGCGCCCCGCGTACGACGGTGGCGCGGTGGCCAGCCCGAGAGCCTTGCGGGCCGTGACGGTGGCCGGGCCGTCGACGTACGCGTACGCCTTGTCATGGTGCGTGGTGTACGTGTCCACGTCGGTGGCCGCGCTCGCCCGCGCCCACTCGTCCCGGGCGTCCTCCAGGTCCCCGGCCAGGTCGGCGACGGGCTTCTCGGCGCTTGACGGCCAGGGGTGCCCGCGCAGCGCCTCGATCTGCTCTCCGAGTACGTCACGCACCTGCGCGGCCCAGGCCCGGTGGCCGGCGAGGTCGTCCTCGGGGGTGTCCTCGGGCGCCTCGTACAGCGCGGCGTCGACGGCGTTGGACGCCGCCAGGAAGACGACCTGGTCGGTGTCGAGCGTCGTGGGGTCGCCGCGCAGCGAGCCGGTCAGCCCGGCCTTCTCGTCGGTGTTGCCGAAGACGCAGGTGATCGCGCGGTCGCCGTAGCGCCAACTGTCCCGGGACGGCATGAGGTAGTAGACGTCGACGTCGCCCGGTATCGCCCAGGCGTCCATGGCGTACTGGTCCTGGAGCGCGTAGCACTTCTCGTCGGCGATGCCGGTGACCTTCGTGTCCCCCGGGAAGGTGCCGCCCGGCAGCGTGACGACCGCGAACACCTCGCCGTCGTGCCTGCCCGCGCAGGAGACGGGATCGACGTCGTAGGTGTCGCCCTCCAACCCGCCGGGCGCGTCGAAACAGTCACCCTTGCGGAGGGACAGGCTCTCGTTGCCCCGCGCGCCGTCCTTGACCCCCTCCCAGGCGTCGGACGCGACACCGGTGGACAGCGTCACCACCCACAGCACGATCCCGACGGACGACAGCACCACCCCCGCGATCGCCATGCCCCGGCCGCTCTGCCCGCTCCGCCTGATCTGCCACAACGCGACCAGCCCCAGCACGAGCCCGGCGGCCGGCAGGAAGCAGAGCACACCGAGCACGAGCGCGGCGACGGCGAGCGCGTTGACGGAGACCGGGGGGTGCCCTGCGGGGCCGTACGGGCCGTATGGCTGAGGCCAGTTGGCGGAGGGCGGGCCGTACGGGCCCTGGGGCTGCCGGCTCCCAGGGGGCGGGGGTGTCGACACGGGTGCGGGGCTCCTGGGCGAGGCGGTGGGCGGGGGCGGGGGCGGGGGCGGGGGACCGTCGTACGGCTGGGCGCATCGTAAGCGGCGGAGTCACGGGGCGGCGCACGGGCGACGACGAGCACGGTGGCACCGAAGCCAACGGCCTGACGGCCCGGCGATTGCCCGGGCTGTCCGGGGCGGGGCGTCCGGGGCTCCGGGGGCTTCCGGGACTCCGGCCACCGGGACCCCCCGGAACTTCCGGGCTTCCGAGGCTTCCGGGGCTTCCGGCCACCGGGGCCCGCGGGGCTTCCGGCCGCCGGGTCATCTGGCCTCCCGGCCTCCGGAGCTTCAGGGCTCCCGGACTTCCGGGCTCCCGGGCTCCCGGGCTCCCGGAATCCGGGAACCCGGGAATCCGGGCGTTCGGCGAGGTCGTGTTCTCGGCGGTGAGTGTCTGTCCAGCCCCGGGCGACCCGGCTTCCGGCCGTTTCGGAGGCGGCCGGCCGGTGCTACGGCGAGACGACCGACTCCAAGAGCGCGACGGCCTCCGCCAGGCCCGTCGGGCGTGGCAGCCCGGTCACGGTCCGGCCGGTCCAGCCGGGCCCGATCGTCAGGACGACCGGTCTGCGGCGGGCGCCGCGCACCCCCCACTCCATCGTGGCCACGTGCTGGGCCAGCGGCCGGGTGGCGGTCGCACGGGACTGCGCCCACAGCGCCACCGCCGCCGGCCCGGTCCTGCGGACGGCCGTGACGAGCGACTCCACGGGCAGCGCACCACCGAACATCCGCACCGGCACGCCGCGTTCGGCCAGGGCGGCGGCCAGTACCTCCAGCGGCAGCGTGTGGTTCTCCCCCGGCACGCAGGCGAGCACCGTGACGGCGCCCGGACGGTCGGGGACCGCGATGGGCGCAGCGCGCCGCAGCGCGCCGGACACGTGCCAGGACAGGAAGTGCTCCACCTCGACGTACTTCTCGCCCGAACTCTCCCACTTGCGGCCGACCGCCTGGAGCGTCGGCATGATCACCTCGGTCCAGGCGGGGATCAGCCCGTGCTCGTCGATCGCGGCCTGGAGCAGTTGCTCCAGTAGGGCGGCGTCGAGCCGCAGGGCGGCACGGGCGATGCCCTTGCACTCCTGGCGCGCGTCCCCCATGCGCAACCCGCTGCCGGCCCGGCTGCGGGCCCGGCCGGTCGGGCGCGGGGGCGCTTCGCCGGCCCGCCCGGCCGGGACGGACTCGGGGGGCGCTTCGCCGAGCACCGTACGCGCTGCCTCGGCAGGCGGTATCCCGGTCGCCGTCAGGGCGCACATCCGCTCCAGCCGTGCCACGTCCGCAGCGGTCCACCGCCGGTGCCGGCCGCCGGTGTGCGCGTCGGGCCCGAGGCCGTAGCGGCGGTCCCAGGTGCGGACCGTGGTGGGCGCCACACCGAGCCGCCGGGCCACCTCACCGGTGGTCAGTCCACCGCCCGTCGGCACGTCACCCCGGTCGCCGCCGTCCCGCTCGTCCCGGTCGTCCACCACATCCATACCTCCGACTGTACGACGCACAAACGACGCATGTTGAATTGCGTCGTTTGTGCTCCGAACACTGGCTTCGAGCGCACGGTCGCCGCTCCGCGCAGTGCGGCTGGTGCGGTTGGCGCAAGGCCTTCCGCCCCCGCGCGACGCCCGGCAGGAGGAGCCAGACCATGATCAGCGACATACGACGCACCACCTCCGCCCCGCCCGTGGACGAAACGGACTACGAGGAGGAGCTCGCCCGTGGCCTGGTCGCCGCGGACGAGGAGGCGTTCGCCGCGATCTACCGGCGCTGGGGCTCGCTCGTCCACACCATGGCCACCCGGCTGCTGGGCGACACCCACGACGCCGAGGACGTGACCCAGCAGGTCTTTCTCGGTGCCTGGCACGGACGGGCCGGTTTCCGCCCGGAACGAGGGCCGCTCGGCGCCTGGCTGGTCGGCATCACGCGCCGAAAGATCGTCGACGCGCTGGCGGCGAGGACGCGGCGTCTGACGCTGGTCGCGTCGGCCGCCCACGACGCGGTCCCGCCACCGCACGACGCGGAGGCAGTGGACCGGGTCCTGGACCGAGTGCTGCTCATCGACGCCCTGGCACGGCTGCCACGCCAACAACGGGAGGTGCTCTGCATGGCGTTCTACGAGGACCTGACACAGGCGCAGATCGCGGAGCGGACCGGCATGCCCTTGGGGACGGTCAAGAGTCACGCCCGCCGCGGCCTGCACCGGCTGCGCCAGGCGATCGAAGAGCCCCCGGCCCACGACACGGACGGGTAGCCGATACGCGGCGGACTCGCCGTCCGCGCATCCGGGGCGGCCCTCGGACTCGAAACAGGACCGAGACTCCGCGTCGTGCGGAGGTTCCGTTCAAAGGAATTGTTCCCATGACCATGCCCATGACCCCCCGCCTCCGCCTCACCCTCGCCGCCTCGGCCGGTGCCTGCGCCCTGGCCCTCGGCACGGCCGCGCCCGCCCTGGCCGGCGATTCCGACAAGGCCATGGTGTCCGTCTTCCACGGCATCCCCGGGATGACAGTGGACGTGTACGCCAACGGCGACAAACTGCTCAGCGACTTCAAGCCCGGCACGGTGACGGCCCCCCAGTCCCTCGCCGCCGGCACCTACGACATACAGATCTTCGAAGCGGGCCAGAGCCCCGACGGCACTCCGGCCCTGGAGAAGAAGGTGGAGGTGCCCGAGGGCGGGAACGCCACGGTGGCCGCCCACCTCTCCGCCCGCGGTGATCCGCAACTGACGGCCTACACCAACGACGTCTCCCAGGTGGACCCCGGCAAGGCGCGCCTGACCGTACGCCATGTCGCGGCCGCACCGGCCGTCGACGTCCGGGCCGGCGGACAACCGGTCTTCAGCGACCTGACCAACCCGAAGGAGGACACCGCCGAGGTCGACGCGGGCACGGTCAACGCCGACGTGGTGCTCGCCGGTACGGACACCGTGGCCATCGGCCCGGCCGACCTGAACCTGAAGGACGGCACCAGCAACGTCGTCTACGCCTGGGGCAGCGCCGCGGACAAGAACCTCGCCCTCGCGACGCAGACGTTCAGCGGCATGGAGTCGGCGCCCCGCGCCGTTCACGCGGGCGGCAGCGGCGCCGCCGTCACCCCGAACAACCCCGATGCGTGGCCCGCTTGGGCCGCCGCGGCGGGCGTCCTCACGGTGACGGGCGTGCTGGTGGCCCGCCGGGCCGCCGGCCGGCGTGGCTGACGGCCCACGACGGCTGACGACCGGACTGACCGTGGCGGCTGCCGCCCTGGCAGCCGCCCTCGGCTTCCCGGACACGCCGTCGGACCGGGCCGGCCCTCCGTCCGACGTCGTGGCCGCGTCCGCGCGGAACGGAACGGTCCCGAAGGCAGCGCCCGACGCGCGACACAGGGACGAGGCGGGCCCCATGACAGCGGTCGGCACGGCGCAGGACCCGCGGCCCCGGCGTGTGCTGGTGCGCGACGTCGGCCTCGACGCCCGTGTCGAACCGGTGGGCGTGACGAACCAGGGAGACATGGCCGTCCCCGACGCCCCTTCCGTGGCCGGCTGGTACCGCCACGGCCCCGCGCCGGGCAGTGCGCACGGCTCCGCCGTACTCGTCGGACACGTCGACACCGATACCGGTGACCTGGGCGAATTTTCCGCGCTGTACGACGTGCGCCAGGGCGACCGCGTCGAGGTCCGGCGCTCCGGGGCCGAGCCGGTGCGCTACCGCGTCGTGGCGCGGGTCACCGTGCCGAAGGAGGAACTGCCGCCCTCGGCCTTCCGCCGGACCGGCTCCCCCGTCCTCACGCTCATCACCTGTGCGCCGCCGTTCGTCGCCGAGCGCGGAGGCTACCTGTCCAACCTAGTGGTCACGGCGGAGCCCGTCGAGTCCCGGAGTCCGGGGAACGGGAGGGCGCGGTGACCCACGTGGAGCCCTCGCACCTGGTGGAACTGGCGCTGGGGAACGCCGCCCCCGGCGCGGAACTCGCCGACGCCCTGCGGCACATCGAGCAGTGTGACCGGTGCCGCGCCGACCTGCGGGGGATGACCCGGGTGGTGACGGCCGCCCGCGCCGCGAAGCCGGTGGACCTGTCGGCCGCACCCCCGGAACGCGTCTGGCAGCGGATCATCCGGGACCTGTCACGTGAGACGGCCCCGCCCCGGCCGCCTGCCGGAGCCCTCGGCCCCGGCAGGCGAAAACTCTTCGCCCTGCTCGCTGTCGCCGCGATCGCCGCCGCCGCGGCGGGGGCCCTTCACTGGTCCCGGCACGAGAGCACCGAGGCCGGGACGGGGCTCCTCGGGCGAACTCACAAGCCGCGCGCGATGTCCGCATCGGAGAGGGCCCGCCCCTGGGCCTGACCGGGCAGGCCGCCGACCGCCTCGCTCAGGCGACCGCCTCGCTCAGGCGACCGCCTCGCTCAGGCGACCGCCTCGCTCAGGCGACCGCCTCGCTCAGGCCCGCGAGACCCGCGAGGCGCTTTCACTCGCCCGGACCCGGCGAACGCCATGGCACGGGCTCACCGGCCGGACGGGGCGCCTCGGTGGCGGCCCAGGCGGCGAGCAGCCGGAGGGCGTCGTGGTCGGGTGTGCCGGGGGCGGCGCTGTAGGCGGTGAGGGTGAGGCCGGGCCGGGCGGACAGGTCCATGGCGTCGAAGTCGAGGGTGAGGACGCCGACGGCCGGGTGGCGGAAGGACTTGCGGCCGGTGTGGTGCAGGCGCACGTTGTGCTTGGCCCAGGCGGTGCGGAACTCCTCACTGCGGGTGACGAGCTCGCCGATCAGACCGGTCAGACCGGTGTCGTGCGGGGCCCGTCCGGCCTCGGTGCGCAGCAGGGACACGGTGGTGTTGAGGGACTCCTCCCAGTCGGGGAAGAAGTCGCGCCCGCGCGGGTCGAGGAACTGGAACCGGGCGATGTTGGCCGTCTCGGTGGTGTGGTCGGGGAACAGCGGGGAGTACAGGGCGCGGCCGAGGTGGTTGGTGGCGAGGATGTCCAGGCGGCCGTTGCGGATGAAGGCCGGGGAGTCCGTCATCGACCGCAGGACCCGCAGGACGCTGTCCGGCAGCGGTTCGCGGGCGCCGCGGGTGCGTCGGGCGGGGCGCTTGGCGGCGGCACGGGCCAGGTCGAACAGGTGAGCGCGTTCGGCGTCGTCCAGCTGGAGGGCTTTCGCGACGGCGTCGAGCACCTGCTCCGAGGCACCCGCGAGACGACCGCGTTCGAGGCGGACGTAGTAGTCGATGCTGACACCGGCGAGCAGGGCGACCTCTTCGCGCCGCAGGCCCGGCACCCGCCGGTTGCCGCCGTAGGCGGGCAGCCCCGCCTGCTGCGGGGTGATCCTGGCACGGCGGGAGACCAGGAACTCGCGAATGTCGCTCTCGGTGCTCACACGCTCCAGGCTAGGCCGGGCGGTGCACGTGTGGGGGGTTCTGTCAGTACCTGTAACGGCAGTCCCTTCTCCACCACTTCCGGCTGAGGTTTCCTCGACACCGGCACCCCAGACCCGACCGAGGAGCAGCAATCATGCCGAAGCAGTCCGCGCCCCAGGAACTGGCCGGGATCGCGCCCAAGCTCGTGGAGGTCACCGACGAGGTCCTGTTCGGTGACGTCTGGGAGCGCCCCGGGCTGTCCCCGCGCGACCGCAGCCTGGTGACCGTGAGCACGCTGGCCGCCCTGTACCGGGGCGAGCAGCTGGCGTACCACCTCGGTGTCGCCCTCGACAACGGCCTGAGCGTCGAGGAACTCTCCGAGGCGATCACGCACCTGGCCTTCTACGCGGGCTGGCCCAACGCGATGACCGCGATCACGCAGCTCAAGCGGATCGCCGACGAGCGCGGCGCCTGAAGCGACGTCACGGCGCACCGCACACCCGTAGCACCTGCGACAAGGAAGAGACTCGTGGAACACGTCCCCAGCACCCCCACCCTCAAGGCCCCGGCCGAGCGTTTCACCGGCGACGTCTACCTCAACATGATCGCCACCCCCGCCGAACCCGCCCGCCTGGCCGCCGCCCTGGTGCGCTTCACCCCCGGCGCCCGCACCAACTGGCACTCCCACGCGCTGGGCCAGACTCTGCACATCACCGACGGCGTTGGCCTGGTGGGCACCCGCGACGGCGCCGTGATCCGCGTCAGTGCCGGTGAGACCGTGACCTGCCCGGCGGGCGAGGAGCACTGGCACGGCGCCGTCGGCACCAACCTCATGGCCCACATCGCCATGGTCGTCGGTGACGGCATCGGCGACGGCACGATCTGGCTGGAGCCGGTCACCGACGAGCAGTACGCCGCCGCCCTGGCGACGGTCGCCGAGGGCCACGCCGGCCGTTCATGAACACCTCGTTGCACGCCGCTCCCGTGCCCCTCCGGGCCGCCGTGACGTTCCGTACCCGGGGGTTCCCCGACGACGGCCGGATCAGTCCAGCTTCAGCGTCGGGTTCCGCTGGTCGAGCCACGTCGCCAGGTCGAGCGAGCGTTCCAGTACCGTCCGTTGCTGGAGGCTGATGGTGTCCCGGTCCGCCTTCATCGCCTCACTCAGACGGTCCCGGCTGCACAGTGCCAGCGCCGGGTGGTCGCCGTTGAGCAGGTCGGACACCTGGGACTGGATCGCCGCGAGGTACTGCGGGTCGAAGGTACTGGGGTAGCCGCTCTTCTTGCGGTCGGCCACGGCCGGCGGCAACATGTCGCGCGTGGCTGCGCGCAGAAGGCTCTTCTCCCTGCCGTCGAACGCCTTCAGCGACCACGGGGTGTTGAACACGTACTGCACCAGACGGTGGTCGCAGAACGGGACACGCACCTCGAGCCCGGCCGCCATGCTCATCCGGTCCTTGCGGTCGAGCAGCGGCTGCATCTTCCGCGTCACGTTCAGATAGCAGACCTGGCGCATC
Source organism: Streptomyces sp. NPDC006372 (assembly GCF_040612515.1). Classification (NCBI taxonomy): domain Bacteria; kingdom Bacillati; phylum Actinomycetota; class Actinomycetes; order Kitasatosporales; family Streptomycetaceae; genus Streptomyces; species Streptomyces sp. NPDC006372. Next base: position 92,109 of record NZ_JBEXQJ010000035.1, read on the forward strand.
CGCTTCTCCAGGCCGGTCTCGCCCTTCTTCAGCGGCACCTCCTTCAGGGCGCTGACGTAGTGGTCCTGGACGTAGGTCCCCAGGTCGAGCCGGCGTGTCAGGTCGTCGTCCAGGAGGCCGCCCGCCTCGAAGAGGGAGCCCTTGCCCGCGAGCCAGGGAAAGGTGTCCGCGTAGCGGTACCTGTCTTCGTGGAACCACGGGTAGCCCCCGAACAACTCGTCCGCCGACTCTCCGGAGAGCGCCACCGTCGACTGCTCACGGACGGCCTTGAAGAGGAGGTACATCGAGTTGTCGCGGTCGCCGATCCCGTTGGGGAAGTCCCGTGCGCCGACGGCCGCCTGCCGTACCGCCGGGTCGGCCAGCTCGCTGCCGTGGAGCACGACGTCCCGGTGGTCGCTCCGTACGTGCTCGGCCACCGCGTGCGCGTACGGGGTGTCCCGGGTGGGGGCGAGGTCGATCGCCTTGAAGTTCTCCTCCTGGTTCGGGAAGTCCACGTTGAAGCTGCGCACCGTCTCCCCCCGCTCCCTGAGCTGCTGGGCCGCGAGGGCGGTGATGACGGAGGAGTCGAGACCGCCGGAGAGCAGCGTGCAGCGGGGTACGTCCGCGACGAGCTGCCGGGAGATGATGTCGTCCAGCAGGTCCCTGACGTGCGCGACGGTGGCCTGCTGGTCGTCCGTGTGGTCGCCGGACTCAAGGCGCCAGTAGGCGTACTCCCGCGAGCCGTCGGCGTCGGTCACGGCGACGTGACCGGGGCGCAGCTCGCGCATCCCCTCCCAGATCGCGTGCCCCGGGGTCTTGGCGAAGGAGAACATCTCCCGCAGCCCGTCCAGGCCGACGACGCCGGAGCAGAGCGGGTTCGCCAGGATCGCCTTGGGCTCCGAGCCGAAGAGGATGCCGTCCTCGGTCTCGTAGTAGTAGAAGGGCTTGACGCCCAGCCTGTCCCTGACCATGACGAGCTTCTCGGTGCGCGCATCCCAGATGGCGAAGGCGAACATGCCGTTCAGGTGCTCGCCGATCGCCTCGCCCCACTCCACATAGCCGCGGAGCACGACCTCGGTGTCCGAGTCGGTGGTGAAACGGTGCCCGCGGCGTCGGAGTTCGTCGCGCAGTTCGGTGTAGTTGTAGGTCTCTCCTGAATAGACCATCACCACTTCGCCGTCCGCGGTGTCCACACTCATCGGTTGCGCCCCGCCGGCCAGGTCGATGACGGCGAGCCGCCGATGGCCAAGGGCGGCGTGCCGGTCCGCCCACGTGCCTCGTGCGTCGGGACCGCGGCAGGCCATGGTCTCGGTCATGGCGTCGAGGACCTGCGACTGCTGCGTCAGATCCCGACGGTACGAAACCCAGCCGGCAATACCGCACATGGGGACCAACCCTTCCCTCGAAAACAGTTGCATCGAGTGCAACCTCAGTGACCAGTGCCGCCCTTCGGTGTCATTCCACCTGGATCACATCCGCGGGGCAGATGGCAATGGCGTCCTGGACGGCGTCACGCAGATCGTCGGAGGGGGCGGGGTCCAGAAGGACCACGATCCCGTCGTCGTCCTGGTCGAATATCTCCGGCGCGACCAGGACGCACTGTCCTGCGCCGCAGCACTTCTCCGTGTCGACAGAAATCTTCATGGTTTCCTCTTCAGGTTCCCGGGTCGGTGGGTGCTCACCGGTCACCAGGTGACCGGGAGTTCATGACAGCCGTAGACCAACATGTCGCGACGGAACGGGACGTCCTCGAATTCCACCGCCAGACGCAGCTCCGGAAATCGGGCCAGGAGCGTGTTCAGGGAAATCTCCAGCTCAGCACGCGCCAAGGACTGACCGAGGCACTGGTGCACGCCGTACCCGAAGGCGATGTGATGCTGGGCGTTCCGACGCGTGATATCGAATGTGTCGCCGTCAGGGAACTGCTCGGGGTCTCGATTGGCGGAGGCGACGGCACATACGATTCCCTCACCCGCCTTGATGAGCTGGCCGCCCACTTCCACATCGGCCGTCGCGGCTCGCCGCGGCCCGCTGCGCGTGATGCTGTGGAAACGCAGCAACTCCTCGACGGCTCCCGGCATCAGGGAGGGATCCTCGCGCAGCTCGTCCGCTGCCCGCGGATTGCGGATCAGCGTCAGCGCGCCGAGCCCGATCATGTTCGCGGTGGTCTCGTGACCGGCGATCAGCAACAGCGTGGCTGTTCCCGTCACCTCTTCCCGGGTCAACTCGCCTCCGCGCATCCGCTCGTGGACCAGTTCGCTGAGGATGTCGTCGCCCGGGTCCCCCTCCTTGCCGGCGACCAGGTGGTCCAGGTAGGCGCGCAGTTCCTTGCGGGCTGTGGTGCGCTCGTCCTCCGTGTTCACCCGGGAGAGCACGGTGGCAGTGATCGACTGGAAGAGGTCCCGGTCTTCGTACGGCACACCGAGTAGCAGGCTGATGACCAGTGAGGGAAGCGGGAGTGCCAGGGACCTCACCAGGTCCACGGACCCCTCCTTGTCCTTCTGTTCCCGCAGCCCGTCGCACAGCTGGTCGGTGATCTGCTGGATGCGAGGGCGCAGCGCGGACACGCTCTTCACGGTGAAGGGGCGCGTCAGCATCCTGCGACGGCGACTGTGCTCAGGAGGATCGGTGCGGATGAGACTGCTGCCTTCGCCTGCGGTCACCATTCCGCTGCGGGGAAATCCTGGAGCGTTTACGTCGGAACTGAACCGGGGATCCGAAAGAGCGCCACGGATATCCGCATAGCGCGTCAGCAGCCACGCCCAGCTCCCGTCGGGCAGCGAGACGCGACTGACCGGATGTTCAATACGTAGTCCCGCGTATTCCTGCGGCGGGGAGAAAGGACAGCCCGGCGGCGGCTCGGCGGGCAAGGGGGCGAGTGTATTCGACTTGTCCATGTTGGTCCTCACGTCGTTTTCGTCCTTGCGCGGGCTAGCGATTGCCCCAGGAAATCAAGGAAGTTCCCATGGTCATTCCGCCACCGAATCCTGCGAGCAGGACCAGGTCTCCGGCCGCCAGCCGGCCCGAGCGGTGTGCGTGGTCCAGAGCGACAGGGATGGAAGCCGCCCCGGTGTTGCCGTGCCGGGCGACCGGCATGTGCAGGTGCGCATGAGGCAGGCCCAAGTGGCCCCATATGTCCCGGAGCATCGCTCCGTTGGCCTGATGCGGGATGAAGTGGCGGATCTCTTCCGGCGGTACGGACAGGTCCGTCAGCAGGTCATGGACGGCACGCGGGAGTTCCCGTGTCACGTAGTCACGGACCTCGCGCCCACGCATGCGGAAATACTGCCCGCCAGAGGCGAGGGTGCCGGGGGAGGACGGCTGCCGGCTGCCGCCTGCCGTGATGCCGATGAGATCGAGCAGTCGGCTGTCCGTCGCCACGCTGCCACCGAGGATTCCGCCCGCCTCAGCGACCGGCCCGAGCACCACGGCTCCTGCCCCGTCCCCGAAGAGCGGAGCGGTCCGGCGATCCGATGGGTCGACGATGCGCGAATACACGTCACTGCCGATCACCAGCGTGCGGCCACCGGGCCGCCCGTCCTCCAGGGTCATGGAGGTCCCCGCCCGCAATGCGACGACGAATCCCGCGCACACGGCGTTCACGTCGAAGGCGGCGGCACGGTCGGCGCCGAGCAGACGCTGTACGGCGGCGGCCGTAGGGGGTTGAGGCTGGTCGGGTGTGGAGGTGGCGACGATGATCCAGGTCAGCTCGGCGGGACGGACCCCCGCGTTCTCCAGGGCTCGGCGACCGGCTTCCGCCGCCAGGTCCGACGCCGCTTGGTCATCCTCCGCGTAGCGGCGCTCAAGAATGCCCGTCTTGCGTTCGATCCACTCCGGGGTGACACCGGTCGAGGCCGCTATTTCCTGGTTCCCGACCTTACGCTTCGGCAGGAACGAACCCGTTCCCAATATCCCGACACGCGCTGCGGTTACCCGATACGTCACAATCCCATGTTTCCTTGCAGGTTCCCGGCGCCACACAGGGTGCGCTCAATTTCACCGGCGATGTCTTCCTGCTCGTCAACGAGATAGAAGTGACCTCCCGAGAAGACATCCAGCGTAAAAGATCCTTCCGTGTGATCGCCCCAATGGTGCAGTTCACTGACTTCCACCCGCGGATCCGAGAACCCCGTGAAGCCGCGGATGGGGCATTTCAGAACGGTGCCGGGCGCGTATTCATATGTCTCCGCAGCGTGATAATCGCTGCGAATCGCCGGGAGGAACATTTTGAGTACGTCCGCGTCGCCGAACATCTCCGAGCCGGTGCCGTCGAGTGCCCGGATGTCCTCGGCTATCTCCTCGTCCGAGAGCCGGTGCAGCCCCTTGTCGACGTTGCGATGGGGGGCAGGCCGACCCGAGACGAAGAGGGCCTCGGGATGCCGGCCGCTCGACTGCAACCTCAGCGCGACCTCGTAAGCGAGCGTTGCGCCCATGCTGTGCCCGAACAGGGCGTAGGGGCCGTCGAGTCGCGGGCCCACCGCCTCGACGACGCGGTCAGCCATCTCGTGAATGTGCGGAACATTGGGTTCGGACCTGCGGTCCTGACGCCCCGGGTACTGCATGGACCACACGTCGATCTCCGGGGCCAGCCGCTGCGAGAACGGAAAGAAGAAGCTGGCGGATCCGCCTGAATGCGGGAAACAGAGCAGCTGGTATCGCGCCTCAGGTGAAGGGTGAAACCTGCGCACCCAAGAAGTTTCTTTAACGGGCTTACCAACCACGCCGCATACTCCAAATCGTCCTTCGCAATGAACCGGGCGAAGCCTCACGTTTGCACATGATGCCCGGGTGACGCGACCGCGGCAATCCCCTACTTTCGCCATCCCGGCCGGTAGGGGGGGGCAGGCGAACCGGTCGTCGACGGTAGGGGATTTCCGCGAGAAAGGAGCACGCCTAATCTCTGGCGAGAAGGGCGTGCACTGCCCCACCTCGCACTCGCCCCCGGAGGAAACCACGTGAAGGAAATAGTCGATGCCATCGTCTCCACCGAGGCGACGTCCGACGACTACGCGGCGCTGCCACTCCCGGACAGCTATCGAGGCATCGCCGTCCGCAAGGCTGACACCGGAATGTTCGATGGGCTGGACTCGGGTGTGAAGGACCCACGCAAGTCCCTTCACCTCATGGAGGCTCCGGTGCCCGAACTCGGCCCGGGCGAGGCGCTGGTGGCCGTCATGGCCTCCTCCGTGAACTACAACACGGTGTGGACCTCGATCTTCGAGCCGCTGCCGACGTTCGGTTTCCTGGAGCGCTACGGCCGCACCAGCGAGCTGGCCAAGCGCCACGACCTGCCGTACCACATCATCGGCTCCGACCTCGCGGGCGTCGTCCTGCGCACCGGCCCCGGCGTCAACGCCTGGCGGCCCGGTGACGAGGTCGTCGCGCACTGCCTCTCCGTCGAGCTGGAGTCCAGCGACGGCCACAACGACACGATGCTCGA
>NZ_JBEXQJ010000036.1:0-92858 GCF_040612515.1 Streptomyces sp. NPDC006372
GACGAACCCGCCTGCACCGGCGGCAGGTTGATCTCGCCGAGCCCCGCGCGCGGGCCGGAGGACAGCAGCCGCAGGTCGTTGCAGCTCTTGGAGAGTTTGACCGCGATCCGCTTGAGCACGCCCGACATCTGCACGAACGCCCCGCAGTCCTGGGTCGCCTCCACCAGGTTGGCCGCCGTCACCAGCGGCAGGCCGGTGAGGGCGGCGAGGTGCCGGCGGGCCGCCTCGGCGTACCCGGCGGGGGCGTTGAGGCCGGTGCCGATCGCCGTGGCGCCCAGGTTGATCTCATGGATCAGCTCGACAGCCTCGGCAAGACGGGACCGGTCCTCGTCGATCATGACGGCGTACGCCGAGAACTCCTGACCGAGCGTCATCGGGACCGCGTCCTGCAACTGGGTACGGCCCATCTTGAGCACGTCGCGGAACTCCACCGCCTTGCGGGCGAAGGAGTCCTGGAGCACGGACATCGCCTTGAGCAGTCCGCGCACCGCGAAGACCGTCGCGATCTTGACGGCGGTCGGGTAGACGTCGTTGGTGGACTGGCCGAGGTTGACGTCCTCGTTCGGGTGGAGGTACCCGTACTCGCCCTTGGCGTGACCCAGCAGTTCCAGCGCCCGGTTCGCCACGACCTCGTTGGCGTTCATGTTGGTCGAAGTGCCCGCGCCGCCCTGGACGACGTCGACCACGAACTGGTCGTGCAGCTCGCCGTCGCGGATCTCCCGGCAGGCGGCGACGATGGCGGCGGCCTTCTTCGGGTCCAGCAGGCCGAGTTCCTCGTTGGCGAGGGCGGCGGCCTCCTTGACGGCGGCCAGGGCGTCGATCAGGTGCGGGTACGCGGAGATGGGCGTGCCCGTGATGGGGAAGTTCTCCGTGGCCCGCAGGGTGTGCACACCCCAGTAGGCATGGGCGGGGACGTCACGGTCGCCGAGCAGGTCGTGTTCGGAGCGGGTGGCGGCGGTCATGAGAGTTCTTTCTGAGGTGAGGAGTGGGTACGCGCCCCGAAAGGGGCGCGGGGAACTGCGCGATCAACCACGGACGGCCGTCAGACCGGCGACGACCCGCAGTCCCCCTCGGTTCGGCCTGGCACTACACGCAGGCCGTGGACGGAACCGGGTCCAGAGCTCGCACGGCCCGCACACACCCCACCGGCTCCCCTCCCCCGAGCAGCGGCTCACCCGCGAACTCGGTGAGCAGCTCCGGATCGACGCCCGCACGGGCCAACGCGGCGGCGGCGACCGGCACACGCGCCCGGTTCGCGCCATCCGCGATCTTCACCGCGACGGCCCGCCCGTCGGGCAGCGCCGCGACCTGCACCCCCTCGAAGCCGTCCTTGCTGAGCAGCCCGGGCACGGCCCGCATCAGCGCGGCGACGTCCCGGCCGGAGCCGGAGGCCATCTCGGCGTGCTCGCGCATCGCGTCCGCGACACGGGCCTCGGGCGTGCCCGGTGCCGCGGTGGCGATCCGGGCGGTGGCGCGGGCGAGGCCGTGCAGGGAGATGGAGAACAGGGGGGCGCCGCAGCCGTCCACGGTGACCCGGGCGATGCGCTGCCCGGTGAGGTCCTCGACGATCTCGGCGATGGCCTGCTGGAGCGGGTGGCCGGCGTCGACGTAGTCCTCCAGGGGCCAGCCGTTGAGGGCGCAGGTGTAGAGCATGGCCGCGTGCTTGCCGGAGCAGTTCTGGGCGAGCCGTGAGGGCAGCCGGCCCTCACGCACCCAGGCGTCCCGCACGACCGGGTCGAACGGCATGTCCGGGACGTTGCGCAACTGCTCCTCGGTGAGCCCGGCGAGATCGAGGATGCGCCGGGCACCGGAGAGGTGGCGGTCCTCCCCGGAGTGGCTGGCCGCGGTCAGCGACAGCAGCTCGCCGTCGAGCGGCAGCCCGGCCCGCACCATGGCCACGGCCTGGACGGGCTTGATCGCGGAGCGCGGATAGAAGGCGGCCTCGATGTCTCCGATCTGGAGCTGGACCTCTCCGTCGGCGCCGAGGACGACGACGGAGCCGTAGTGGATGCCTTCGACGATTCCGCCGCGTATGAGGTGGGCGACGGGGGCGTGGACGGGTTCACGGACAAGGGGTGCGTCCGCAAGGGAACTGCTGAACATCACTGCCTGCTTCTCGGGGAGCGGCGCGTCGGTCACGCGTCGGCTCCGGTGGTGGACTTGCGCGCGATACGGCCGCGGATGGCGAACCATCCGGCGACCAGTGCTCCGACGATCAGCGGCAGGCACAGCACGGTGGTGCGTCCCGCGCCGCCGTCGGCGTACATGAGGACCAGGACGGAGGCGAGGAACGCCAGCGTCACGATCTCGGTCCAGGGGGAGCCCGGCAGCCGGTAGCCCGGGCGGGTCAGCTCGCCCTTCTGGGTCTTCTGCCAGAAGAGGAGGTGACAGATCATGATCATGCCCCAGGTGGCGAGGATGCCGATCGCGGCGAAGTTCAGCACGATCTCGAACGCCTCGGCGGGCACGACGAAGTTGAGGCCGACGCCCAGGACGCAGATTCCGCTGGTGAGCAGGATGCCGCCGTAGGGCACCTGGCTGCGGCTCATCACGGAGGTGAACTTGGGCGCGGATCCGGCCATGGCCATGGAGCGCAGGATGCGGCCGGTGGAGTAGAGGCCGGAGTTGAGGGAGGACATCGCGGCGGTGAGGACCACGAGGTTCATCACGCCGCCGGCCGCCGGGATGCCGATGTTGGACAGCACCGTCACGAAGGGGCTCTCGCCGGCGGTGTACTTGTTCCACGGCAGCAGCATCGACAGCAGGACGACCGAGCCGACGTAGAACAGGCCCACGCGCCACATGATCGAGTTGATCGCCTTCGGCATGATCTTCTCGGGGTTCTCGGTCTCACCGGCAGCGACGCCGACCAGCTCGACGGAGGCGTAGGCGAAGACGACGCCCTGGATGATCAGCAGCATGGGCAGCAGGCCGTGCGGGAAGACGCCGCCGTTGTCGCTGATGAGGGACGGGCCCGGGCTGTGGCCGTCGACGGGGTGCTGGGTGACCAGCAGGAAGATGCCGATGCACATGAAGACGACCAGCGCGCCGACCTTGACGATCGCGAACCAGAACTCCAGCTCGCCGAAGATCTTCACCGAGATGAGGTTCACGGTGAGCACCACGGCCAGCGCGATCAGCGCGATCACCCACTGCGGGATGTCGGAGAACATGCCCCAGTAGTGGGTGTAGGTCGCCACGGCGGTGATGTCGGCGATGCCGGTGGTCGCCCAGTTGAGGAAGTACATCCAGCCCGCGGTGTAGGCGCCCTTCTCCCCCATGAACTCGCGTGCGTACGACACGAAGGCGCCGGAGGAGGGCCGGTACAGCACGAGTTCGCCGAGGGCGCGCACGACCAGGAAGGCGAAGAGGCCGCAGACCCCGTAGGCGATGAAGAGGGACGGGCCGGCGTCGGCCAGCCGGCCGCCGGCGCCGAGGAACAGGCCGGTGCCGATGGCACCGCCGATGGCGATCATGTTGACGTGCCGGGACTTCAGGGACTTGCTGTAGCCGGCGTCTCCGGCGTCTACATGGCTGGAACGTTTCTGCACGCCTTCGTGCAGGGACTGCTCACTCACGCCTCGGGTCCGCCTTCCGTGGGGGTGTCCGTGCGCGAAGAACGCACGATGTCGGTGAGGGTCGTCTCGACGCGGTCGAGGTGGTGGGCCATGGCCTCCACCGCGTCGTTCTCGGAACCGTCGATCAGCGCCTCGACGATCGCGCGGTGCTCGCGGTTGGACTGCTCGCGGCGCCCGCCCAGCTCGTTGAGGAAGGCCGACTGACGGGCCAGCGCGTCCCGGATCTCCTCGATGACCCGGCGGAACACCGGGTTCTGCGCGGCCTCGGCCACGGCGAGGTGGAACAGCGTGTCCATGGCGACCCACGCGGTGGTGTCCGTCTCCCGCTCCATCCGGTCCAGGAGGTGGGCCAGGTGGTCGAGGTTCTCCGGGGTGCGCCGCCGGGCCGCATACCCGGCGACCGGGATCTCGACGTGGCGGCGCACCTCCAGCAGGTCGCTGGCCGAGTAGTCGCCGAAGGTGGGGTCCTCGACGGTGCTGGCCACGACGAAGGTGCCCTTGCCGGTCCGTGAGACGGTCAGGCCCATGGTCTGCAGGGCCCGCAGCGCCTCACGCAGCACGGGCCGGGAGACCTCGAGGGTGCGGCACAGCTCCGCCTCGGAGGGGAGCTTGTCGCCGATGGCGTACTCGCCCCGCTCGATGGCACCGCGAAGGTGCGCCAGCACCGCTTCCATGGCACTGACGCGACGCACAGGCTGTCCGGCTGTCCGGCTGTCTGACAGGTTCACGGTGGCGATCCTGAGGGGCGCGGGAGGCCCCTGTCAAGAGGCCGAAAAGAAACGTTCACGGGGCCGGAAGCCTGCGTTCAGGCGCCCGGCCCCCTGTTCCGAGGGGCAGGCCGGGCGTGCCGGCGCGGACGGTCAGCTGTTGAGCACACCCGTCCCGAGCAGGCCGAACAGCAGCACGCCGACGGCGATCCGGTAGATCACGAAGGCGTTGAAGGAGTGCTTGGCGACGAACTTCAGGAGCCACGCGATGGAGCCGTAGGCCACGACGAACGAAACGAGCGTCCCCACCGCCAGCGGGGCCGCGCCCACGCCGGTGCCGAGGGCGTCCTTGAGTTCGTAGAGCCCGGCTCCGGTCAGGGCGGGGATGCCGAGGAAGAAGGAGAGCCGGGTGGCGGCGACGCGGTCCAGGTCGAGCATCAGCGCGGTGGACATGGTGGCGCCGGAGCGCGAGAAGCCGGGGAACAGCAGGGCGAGGATCTGGGAGCTGCCCACGAGCATGGCGTCCTTGAACGAGGTGTCGTCCTCGCCGCGCTTGTGCCGGCCCATCCGGTCCGCCGCCCACATCACCCCGCTGCCGACGATCAGCGAGCCGGCCACCACCCACAGCGAGGCGAGCGGTCCCTGGATGAGCGGTTTGGCGGCGAGTCCCACGAGGACGATCGGGATGGTGGCGTAGATGACCCACCAGGCGAACTTGTAGTCGTGGTGATAACGCTCCTCCTTGTCCCGCAGGCCCCTCCCCCAGGCGGAGACGATGCGCACGATGTCCTTGAAGAAGTACACGAGCACCGCGGCGATCGCACCGACCTGGATGACGGCCGAGAACCCGACCACGGCGTGGTGGTCGACGGGGATGCCCATGAGCCCCTCGGCGATCTTCAGATGGCCGGTGGAGGAGACGGGCAGGAACTCGGTCACCCCCTCGACGGCTCCGAGGACGACGGCCTGACCGACGTTGATGACGCTCATGGGATCCAGTTCTGTCCGGGGGAGGCGGAAGCGGAGGGGACAGTCTTACTACACGCGGGCGAGGACGGATCTCACGTACACGCCTCACCCACGCGGATCGCCCGCACGTCTCACCCGCCCATCTCACATGTGCGCGAGCGCGGCCCCCGCGAACGCCGCTGCGAGGCCGGCCGCCACACTCGCCACCACGTTGACGGCGGCGTGCAGCCGGGCCCCCGTCTCCGCCAGCCGCAGCGTCTCGTAGGAGAACGTCGAGTATGTCGTCAGCGCACCGCACAGACCGGTGCCGAGCAGCAGCTGGAGGTGCGTGGTGGCTCCGGTGAGCAGACCGAGGATCAGGGAGCCGGAGACGTTCACCGTGAACGTGCCCCAGGGGAAGACCGAGTCGTGCCGGGACTGGACCGCCCGGTCGGTGAGGTAACGGAGCGGGGCGCCGACCATCGCGCCGCCGATGACCAGCAGCCAGTTCACAACGACTTCTTACCCTTCGGGTCCGTTTCGCCGGTGATGTCGCCCCGGCCGGTGTACCGGATGACCTCGCAGTGGTCGAGGGTCACCAGACCCTCGGTGACGAGGTCGTCCAGCTGCGGCAGGAAGGCACGGACACGCGGCTCGGTGTCGACGATCACCACGGCGACCGGCAGGTCCTCGCTCAGGGACAGCAGCCGCGAGGTGTGGATCAGGGCGGACGCTCCGAAGCCCTCGACACCGTGGAAGACACTGGCCCCCGCGAGGCCCGCCGCGTGGGCCCGGTGGACGATCTCCGAGTAGAGGGGCCTGTGGTGCCAGGTGTCGCTCTCGCCGACGAAGACGGTCAGGCGCAGTGCCCTGCCGGTCAGCCTCGTCATGGCTGCCTCCGTTTCAGGATGCGGCGTGTCGTCCGGGCCGCGAGCCACACCGCTGTGAGTGCCGCCGGCGGGGTCGCCGCGAGGTAGGTCAGACCGGTGGCGGCGTGGCCTCGGTCGATCAGCTTCTGGATGTCGACGGCGTAGGTCGAGAAGGTGGTGAAGCCGCCGAGGACGCCGGTGCCGAAGAAGGGGCGGACGAGGGGGTGGGCGGTCATGATCTCCGTGACGACCACCATGAACACGCCGATCACGGCACAGCCGGCGATGTTCACCCAGAAGATCGTCCAGGGAAAGCCGCTCGCGGGCGCGGGCCACCAGAGGGAGGCCGCGTAGCGGGCGGTGGCCCCCGCGCCCCCGCCGAGGGCCACGACCGTGACGACGGGCACCTGGGCACGCCAGGAGGGCGGACGTCGGGTGGAGGCCTGGACGCGGAGGCTCTCGGGGGCTTTCACGGGGGTATGTCTCCTACTCGCCGGAGCCCGGGACGGTCCGGGCGCGTGCCGTCGCAAGTAGGGACCGTTGGCGGCGTCCTTGCCGCGGTTCGGGTACGGCGGGCCCCACCACCGCGCCGCGAGAGGGAGTCGCGGCCGGGGTTCAGGTTAACCCCGGGGGCGCGCGGGCTCACTCCCGGGACGGGGGCTCGGGTCACCCTTGGGCCGGTGAGCGGGTCACTCCCGGGACGGCGGCTCGGGCCCTCCCAGACCCCTGGCCGGGGTCACTCCCGGGACGGGGCTCGGGTCACCCTTGGGCCCGTGATCAGCTCACTCCTGGGACGGGTGCATGCCGGTAGGCGGGTCACTTCAGGGCGGGTGGTTCGCAGATCGCCACGCCCCGCTCCCAGAGGCTCCCCAGCACCAGGTGGCCGTCGGCCTCGCAGACGCTGGTGATCATGCGGTAGCCGGAGCGGCGCCGGGCCAGGTGGTGGACGACGCGCCCCTCGTCGTCGAAGGCCAGGACGGCGATCGTGCCGGTGGGCCGGAACGGGGCGTGCACGGCGGCGCGGGCGGCGGCCCGGCGGACCGCGGGCGCCCCACGGTGGAGCAGGTCCAGGGCCGGCACGCGGGGACCGGCCAGCGCCACCCAGATCGGTCCGTCCGGGGCACCGCGCCAGAGGTTGTCGGGCATGCCCGGGAGGTTCTCCGCGAAGGGCTCGGCGCGGCCGGCCTCAGGGCCGGTGAGCCGGTAGCGGGTCAGGCGCCGGGCCCCTGTCTCGGCGACGACGAGGAACGACTCGTCGGCTCCGGCGGCGAGCCCGTTGGCGAACTGCAGGCCGTCCAGCACCACCTCGGGCGTGTCTTCGCCGGGCGCGAGGCGCAGCAGCCGTCCGGTTCCGGTGTGCTCGACGATGTCGCCGATCCAGTGGTCCAAGGGGTGGCGGCGGCTGGAGACGGTGAAGTACACGCTGCCGTCGGAGAGGGACACGGCGTTGCTGCAGAACCGCAGCCGCTCCCCCGCCACCGAGTCGGCGAGGACACGGACCGTGCCGTCGCCGGTGTCGACGCGCAGCAGTCCGCGTTCGGCGTCGCACACCAGCAGGGCGCCGTCGGGGAGGAGTTCGAGGCCGAGCGGCCTTCCGCCGGTCTCGGCGATCACCTCGGAGCGGGCCGCGACCGGGTCCGCCAGACCGTCCAGACGCACGATGCGGCCGTCGGCCAGCCCGGTCAGGACGCGGCCGCGCGGGTCGGCGGCCACGTCCTCCGGGCCGTGGCCCACCGCGATGTAGTGGCGTGGGACGAGTGCCGTGGGACGGTCCATCGCGCGTGTGCCCTTCGTGTCGGGGGATGTCGCTGTACCGGGTCGCCTACCAGCCCTTCTCAAACATCCGGGCGACCTCGGCGATCCGCATCTCGTCGCGGTGGTAGTGCACACGGCCCCCGGACCGGCTGGTGCGCAGCATGCCGGTGACCTCGAGCAGCCGGAGGTGGGTGACGGCGACCGGGCGGGGTATCGAGAACCGCTCGGCGACGGCGTCCGCGGTGACGCCGTGCGTGGCGGGTCCGGGTTCCTTCATCCAGGCCAGGATGCGCAGCCGTGTCTCGTCGGTGGGAGTGCTCAGCATCTCGTGCCCCTGCCTCGCGGCTTTCGGCCCTTTACCGTGTCTTCCCACTGTCTCGCAGTCGAAGCCGCGGCGCCCGGCACTCCGCATCCTTGACCAATACCGGACTTCCCTGCGCCCTGCAGGAGTTCGTCCTGTTCGGGGCTCTGGGTGCGGGAACGGGCGAGGGCCCGGCCACACGAGTGCGGCCGGGCCCCCTGCCCCGTCGGGTCAACGGTGGCGGAACCAGGACGTCGAGGACAGCGCCCGGTCGTCGTAGCCGAACAGTGCCTGGTTCTCCCAGGCGTTTCCGGAGGCGGCGTCGGTCGGGTCCCAGCCGTTGCCGCCCACCGCGGTCCAGGTCGCCTCCCAGTAGAAGATGCCGAGGCCGCGGCCGCCCGGTACGGCCTCCACGATGCTCGCCACGTCGTTCATCCACCGGGTCTGGCCGGCCACGCTCGCCGGGTAGCCGGAGACCAGTTCGTCGCCGGTGTTGATGATGTTCTCGTGCGCGTCCTCGCTGTCCAGGCGGAACGGGTAGGCGGTCTCGGCGACGAAGACCGGCTTGCCGTAGCGGGCGGCCGCGTCGTCGAGAGTCGTCTGGAAGTCGGCCAGTGCGCCGTGCCAGTAGCCGTAGTACGACAGGCCGATCGCGTCGAACTTCACACCGTGGGAGCGGGCGTTGTCGAACCACCAGCGGGTTCCGTCCAGGTCACCGCCCTTGGCGAGGTGCAGCGCGACGGTGGTGGAGGAGTTGACCGCCTTCACCGCGTCGTAGCCGGAGTTGAGCAGTCCCGCCAGCTGCGTCCAGTCGGACGTCGATCCCTCGTTCCACAGCATGCCGCCGTTGATCTCGTTGCCGACCTGGACCATGTCGGCGGTGGTGCACTGCGCCTTCAGGGCGTTCAGCACGTCGTACGTGTGGTTGTACACGTCGGCCCTGAGTTGACCGTAGGAGTGTCCGGCCCAGGCGGCGGGCTTGTCCTGGCGGCCGGGGTCGGCCCAGAAGTCCGAGTAGTGGAAGTCGACCAGCAGCTTCATGCCCTGCGCCTTGACGCGCTTGGCCATGGCGAGGACGCGGGCCTTGTCGTTGTAGCCGTCGGCCGGGTTCACCCAGACCTTGAGCCGTGCGTAGTTCATGCCGGACGACTTGAGGATGGTCAGGGCGTCGCCGGCCACGCCGGAGCCGTTCCGGTAGACGCCGCCCTTGGCCTCGCTCTTGGCCAGGGAGGAGATGTCGGCGCCCTTGATCGACGTACCCGAGGTGCCCGGTGTGAAGGTCAGGTCGTCGACGTTGATCCAGTTGCCGGCGTTCGCGTCACTGTTGACGCTGATCGTGCACTGGTTGCCGGTCACCTTGACCGGCACGACGAGCCTGATCCACCCACCGGCCGAGACCGGAAGGTCGGTGCGCTGCTCGGCGCCGCCGCAGTTCTTCAGTGCCAGGTACGCGGACTTCTGGCCGCCGCTCGAACGCACCCAGGCGGTGAGCTTGTAGCTGCCGTTGGTCAGCCCGGACAGGTACTGGTACGTCTCCGCCTTGTAGGCGGTGGCGGCCCAGTGGCTCAGGCGGTGACTCCCGCCGTGACCGCCGGTCTCGGTGAACGAGGCGCCGGTGTCGCCGTACTCGGACCAGCCGGCCGGCGTGGCGGCGCCCGCGCCGTCGCTCTCGAAGCCGCCGTTGGTGAGGGTGCTCGCGGCGTGGGCGGTCTGGGCGGGCAGGGCGGTGAGGGCGAGCCCGGCGGCGAGCGGGAGCAGCAGGGCCCGGAGCGTGCGTCTGGGATGGAACATCGTCGTCCGTCGTCCCTTCGACGTGGGGGATGGAGCGCCCCTCGCAGGAGGCGGGTGAGGGGCGGGCCCTCCGCCCGCGGCTCGTGGCTCGCGCGGGCGGAGGGAGTCGGTTTCAGCCGTCGAGCCGGACGACCCGGACGGCTCCGGCCGGGACCGCCAGCCGGCCCGCGGCGCGGTCACCGGTCAGCAGCTCGGTACCGGGCGCCTCCAGTGGCACCTTGACCTCGGACGCGGTGTGGTTGACGGCGAACAGGTAGGTGCCCGACCCGCCGGTGCGGCGCACCACTTCGACGTCCCGGGGCAGGTCGGCGCGCGGGGCGAGCCGCGCGTCCTCGCCGGCCATGCCGAGCAGCGCGTCGAGGCCGTCGGCGCCCAGCCGGGTGGAGACGTACCAGGCGGTGCCCTCGCCGAGACGGTGCCGGGTGACGGCGGGCCGGCCGGCGGTCAGCCCGCCGGCGTACGTCAGGACGGTCTCGGCGCCGCGCGGCACCACGAACTCCGTCCACACGTCGGCGTCCAGTTCGGAACCGTCGGGGCCCGTGACCCGCACCCGTTCGCCCGGCAGCAGCGGGGAGAACTCCTCGACGGTGAGCCCGAGGACGTCCCGGAGGGGGCCGGGGTAGGCGCCCTCGTGGACGGCGTCGTGCTCGTCGACGATGCCGGAGAAGTACGAGACGACGAGTGTGCCGCCGCTGGCGACGTAGGCCTTGAGGTTGTCCCCGGCGGCCTCGGTCATCAGGTACAGGGCCGGTACGACGACAAGGGGATAGCTCGACAAGTCGCCTTCCGGGTGAACGAAGTCGACGGTGAGGTGGCGGTCGTAGAGGGCTTCGTAGAAGGCGTCGGCGCGTTCGCGGGCGTCGTGGTCCTCGCTGGGACGCCAGTCGAGGTTCTGCGCCCACCAGGAGTGCCAGTCCCACACCACGGCCACGTCGGCCTCGGTGCGGGTGCCGCGGATCTCACTCAATGCGTCGACGGACGCACCGAGTTCGACGACCTCGCGCCACACGCGGGTGTCGGTGCCGCCGTGCGGGAGCATCGCCGAGTGGAACTTCTCGGCTCCGCGCCGGGACTGGCGCCACTGGAAGAACATGGCACCCTCGGAGCCGCGCGCCACATGGGTGAGGGAGTTGCGGGCCATCTGGCCGGGAGCCTTGGCGGGGTTGCGGGGCTGCCAGTTGACGCCCGAGGTGGAGTGCTCCAGCAGCAGCCAGGGGGCGCCCCCGGCCACCGAGCGGGTGAGGTCGGCCGCCATCGCGAGGTTGACGTGGGTGCGGCGGCCGTCGGTGATCAGGTAGTGGTCGTTGGTGACGACGTCGACCTCGCGGCCCCAGGCCCAGTAGTCGACGGAGTCGCACTGGCTGAGGGCCGTCATGAAGTTGGTGGTGACCGGGACGCCGGGCGAGAGACGGTGGAGGATGTCCCGCTCCGTCAGGAAGTTCTCGCGCATGGTGGCGTCGGCGAACCGCTTGTAGTCCAGGGCCTGGGCCGGGTTGCCCACGGTGGGGCTCAGGCGGGGCGGGTTGATCTGTTCGAGGTCCGTGTAGCGCTGGCCCCAGAAGGCCGTGCCCCAGGCCTCGTTGACGGCGTCGACCGAGCCGTACGTCGTGGCGAGCCAGCGGCGGAAGTGGGCGGCGCAGGAGTCGCAGTAACAGGCCGAGACGGGGACGCCGTACTCGTTGTGCACGTGCCACAGGGCCAGGGCCGGGTGGTCGCCGTAGCGCTCGGCGAGGGCGGTGGTGATGCCGGCGGCGGCCGTGCGGTAGTCGGCGTTGCTGTGGCAGATCGCCGCGCGGGAGCCGAACTCGAGGCGGACGCCCTCGGCCGTCACGGGCAGGGCCCCGGGGTGGGCCCGGTAGAACCACACCGGCGGGCACACGGTCGGCGTGCCGAGGTCGACGCGGATGCCGTTCTCGTGCAGCAGGTCCAGGAGCCGGTCGAGCCAGCCGAAGTCGTACGCCCCGGGCGAGGGTTCCAGCAGCGCCCAGGAGAAGATCCCGACGCTGACCATGGTGACGCCGGCCTCCCGCATCAGCCGGACGTCCTCCTGCCAGACGCTCTCCGGCCACTGCTCGGGGTTGTAGTCCCCGCCGAAGGCGAGCCTGGTGAGGCCCCTGGGGGTGGTCTCCGGCATGGATGGTCTCCCGGTCGGTCGATCAAATGGGAACGTGCACACACAGCAGCGCAGTGCGGAGCCCAACATAACCGCACAGCATCAACCATTGACAAGTGTCCGGGATGTTTCTCTACTGTGAACGCTCACAGAAGCATGGCAGGTTCTCGCAGCAGGCGAGGACCCCAGGTCAGGGGAGAGATCCATGCCGTACGCGAAGCGCCACCGCCTCGTGAGATCCGCCGTCGCCCTGGTGCTCGGCACCACCGCCCTCGCCGCCTGTGGCACCGAGTCGGCGGACAGCGAGACCGAGTCGGGCCCGGCCTCGCTGACGTACTGGACCTGGACGCCCGGCATGGACAAGGTCGTGGACCTGTGGAACGAGGGGCCGGGCAAGAAGGACCGGATCACCGTCACGGTGAAGAAGCAGGCGTCCGGCGACACGCTGGTCACCAAGATCCTCACCGCGCACAAGGCGGGCAAGGCCCCCGACCTGGTGCAGGCGGAGTACCAGGCGCTGCCCACACTGGTCAGCAACGACGCGCTGGCGGACATATCGAAGAACGTCGGTGACGCGCAGGGCAGCTTCGCCGACGGCGTCTGGCAGCAGACGACGCTCGGCACGGACGCCGTGTACGCGGTCCCGCAGGACATCGGGCCGATGATGTTCTACTACCGCGAGGACCTGTTCAAGGAGTACGGCCTGTCGGTGCCGACGACCTGGGACCAGTTCGCCGAGACCGCCCGGAAGCTGAAGAAGGCGGCCCCCGACAAGGACCTCACCACCTTCTCCGCCAACGACTCCGGCCTCTTCGCCGGCCTCGCCCAGCAGGCCGGCGCCAAGTGGTGGACGACCTCCGGCGACCAGTGGAAGGTCGCCATCGACGACGCGGCGACGCAGAAGGTCGCGAAGTTCTGGGGCGACCTGGTGAAGGAAGGAGCCGTCGACAACCAGCCGATGTACACCCCGGCCTGGAACAAGGCGCTCAACACCGGCAAGCAGATCGCCTGGGTCAGCGCCGTGTGGGCACCGGGCACGCTCACCACCGCCGCCCCCGACACCAAGGGCAAGTGGGCCATGGCCCCGCTCCCCCAGTGGTCCGCGAGCGAGAACAGCACCGGCAGCTGGGGCGGTTCCTCCACCGCCGTCACCACGGACTCCGAACACCAGGGGGCCGCCGCGAAGTTCGCCGCCTGGCTGAACACCGACCGTGAGGCTCTCAACGCGCTGGCCAAGGAGAGCGGCATCTACCCGGCCGCCAAGAACGCCCAGACCAGCGGCGCCTTCCTCAAGCCGCCGGCCTACTTCTCGAACCAGGCCGACTTCTACAGCAAGGCCGCCGACATCGCGGAGACCACCGCGCCTTCCGCCTGGGGCCCGAACGTGAACGTCGCCTACACCACCTTCAAGGACGCCTTCGGTGCCGCCGCGAAGAACAAGTCGGACTTCGGCGCCGCGCTGAGCAAGATGCAGGACGACACCGTCGCCGACATGAAGAAGCAGGGCTTCGAGGTCGCTCGGTGAAAAGCACGGCACACAGGCAGTCGTACGGGGTCAAGGGGGCCCCGTACGCCCACCCGTCTCCCACCACCACCCTCAAACGAGCGCGAAGCGCCCCCTATCTCTTCCTCCTCCCCGCGACGGTCCTGTTCGCGCTCTTCTTCGCGCTGCCCATCGGCTACGCGGTCTGGCTCAGCTTCCGCAAGGTGAAGGTCTCCGGCCTGGGTCTGGGCTCCGGCGCCCGCACAGAGGTCTGGGCGGGTCTGGAGAACTACACCGACGCCCTCTCCGACAGCGAGCTGCTCGACGGGACGCTGCGTGTCCTGGGCTACGGCTGCATCGTCGTCCCGGTCATGCTCGGCCTGGCCCTGCTGTTCGCGCTGATGCTCGACTCCGACAAGGTGCGGCTCGCGCCCTTCACCCGGCTCGCGATCTTCCTGCCGTACGCCGTCCCGGGGGTGGTGGCGGCGCTGCTGTGGGGCTTCCTGTACCTCCCGGACGTCAGCCCCTTCTCCTTCGTACTGGACAGGCTGGGCCTGCCGCAGCCGGACCTGCTGGACGGCGGGCCGCTGTACCTCGCGCTGTCGAACATCGCCGTGTGGGGCGGCACCGGCTTCAACATGATCGTCATCTACACCTCGCTCCAGGCGATCCCGGCGGAGGTGTACGAGGCGGCGAAGCTGGACGGTGCCACGCCGACGCAGATCGCGCTGCGGATCAAGATCCCGATGGTGGCCCCCTCCCTGGTGCTGACCTTCTTCTTCTCGATCATCGCGACCCTCCAGGTCTACAACGAGCCGACCACCCTCAAGCCGCTCACCAACTCCGTGTCCACGACGTGGAGTCCGCTGATGAAGGTGTACCGGGACGCGTTCGGCGACGGTGACATCCACGGGGCCGCGGCGCAGGCCGTGATCATCGCCTTCGTGACGCTCCTGCTGTCCTTCGGCTTCCTGCGGGCCGCGAACCGCCGTCAGAAGCAGGAGGCCGCTCGATGAGCTCCCTTGCCGTCCCCCAGGCCGAGCCCGTGGCGGGCACCACCCCCGGCAGCACGGCACAGGGCCGTCCGCCGCTGCGCCGCCGGATCGCGCTGATCCCGACGGTCACCCTCCTCCTGGGCGCGCTCTACTGTCTGCTGCCGGTGGCCTGGGTGGTCATCGCGGCCACCAAGTCCGGGCGTGAGCTGTTCTCCACGTTCACGTTCCTGCCGGGCACCGGCTTCGCCGGCAACGTCCGGGACCTGAGCGCCTACCGCGACGGCGTCTACTGGGAGTGGATGGCCAACTCCGCCCTGTACGCCGGGCTGGGTGCCCTGCTGTCGACCTGCGTGTCCGCGGTCAGCGGCTATGCGCTGGCGACCTACCGCTTCCGGGGCCGCGAGGCGATCTTCAACGTGCTGCTGGCGGGCGTGCTGATGCCGCCGGTGATCCTCGCCGTCCCGCAGTACCTGCTGCTGGCCAAGGCCGACCTCACCGACTCCTACCTGTCCGTACTGCTGCCGCAGATCCTCTTCCCGTACGGCGTCTACCTTGCGCGGATCTACGCCGCCGCCGCGGTGCCCGCCGATGTGGTCGAGGCCGGTCGGATGGACGGGGCGAGTGAGTGGCGGATCTTCACCCGGATCGCACTGCCGATGATGCTCCCCGGCATGGTCACGGTGTTCCTGTTCCAGTTCGTGGCGATCTGGAACAACTTCCTGCTGCCCTACATCATGCTCAGCGACGACGAGAAGTTCCCGATCACGCTCGGCCTGTTCACGTTGCTGGAGCAGGGCGCCAACGCGCCGGCGCTGTACACGCTGGTGATCACGGGCGCGTTCCTCGCGGTGTTCCCGCTGGTCGCCCTCTTCCTGGTCATCCAGCGGTTCTGGAGTCTGGATCTGCTCTCCGGAGCCGTAAAGTCATGACCATGAACGCTGCGGGGGGCAGGCGCAGGCCGCCCACGATCCACGACGTGGCGCGCGAGGCGGGGGTCTCGCGCGGCACCGTCTCGCGTGTGCTCAACGGCGGCCACTACGTCAGCCCGGCCGCCCAGGAGGCGGTCGACGCGGCCATTCGCAAGACGGGTTATGTCGTCAACCGGCACGCCCGCTCCCTGATCACCGGGCGGTCCGACTCGATCGGCTTCCTGCTCACCGAGCCGCAGGAGCGGTTCTTCGAGGATCCCAATTTCAACGTCCTGCTGCGCGGCTGCACCCAGGCGCTCGCCGCGCACGACATCCCGCTGCTGCTGATGCTGGCGGGCACCGAGGACGAACGGCGTCGGATCGCCCGGTACATCACCGCCGGGCACGTCGACGGGGTGCTGCTGGTCTCCAGCCACTCGGGCGATCCCGTCGCCGAGCAGTTGCGCGGCGCCGGAGTGCCACTCGTCGCGTGCGGCAAGCCGATCGGACTGGGCTCGAAGGTGAGCTACGTGGCCGCCGACGACCGCGACGGCGCCCGCGACATGGTGCGGCACCTGCTGTCGCTCGGACGGCAGCGGGTCGGCATGGTGACGGGCCCGCTGGACACACCAGGCGGTGTCGAGCGCCTCGCCGGCTACGAGGAGGTGCTGGCGGAGGCGGGGCTGGACTTCGACGAGCGGCTCGTCGTCTCCGGCGACTACAGCCGGGCCAGCGGCGAGGCGGGCGCCGAGCGGCTGCTGTCGCGGGTCCCGGACCTGGACGCGGTGTTCGTGGCCTCCGACCTCATGGCACAGGGGGTGCTCACCGCCCTGTCGCGGGCGGGGCGGCGGGTGCCGCAGGACGTCGCGGTCGGCGGCTTCGACGACTCACCGGCCGCCCTGGCCGCCAGCCCCGAGCTGACGACCATCCGGCAGCCGTGGGACCGCATCAGCACCGAGATGGTGCGGGTGCTGCTCGCGCAGATCGGGGGTGAGGACCCGGCGGCGGTGATCCTGCCGACGGAGTTGGTGAAGCGGCAGTCGACCTAGGTCCTGCGCTCCCCGGAAAGACGCCACCGCATGCACAGTCATCGAACCGCGGGCCGGTGTACGGTTCGGATATGGCGGCGAAAACGGCTGGTGCGCGGCTTGAGGAGCGGTGGCGGGACATCCTGTCGGCGCACGCGCGCACGATGTGCGAGATCGACCGGGCGCTGCATCCGCACGGCCTCGGCGCGTCCGACTTCGAGGTCCTGGACATGCTCGCGACCGCGGCGCCCGAGGAGGGCGAGCAGTGCCGGGTGCAGAACCTGGTGGGGCGGGTGCACCTCAGCCAGAGCGCGCTGTCGCGGCTCATCGCCCGGCTGGAGAAGGACGGGCTGGTGACGCGTTCGGTGTGCATGGAGGACCGTCGCGGCGTGTGGGTCGCCCTGACCGCCAAGGGCCGTGACCTGCACGCCGAGGTACTGCCCCTCCAGCGGGCGGCGCTGGCCCGGACGCTGGGCGAGTAGGCCCCCCGGGGGGTCACGCTCCCGTCGGGGCCTCCTCGCGCAGCAGCTCCCGTACGGCGTCGAAGGCGGCCGCGACGGTCGCCAGGTCCGCACCGGAGCGGGCGAGCGCGCTCATCGGGATGGGTGTGACCGGGGGCAGCGCCGCGCAGGAAGTGAGCCCGTCGGGGGCGGAGCCGACTGCCGCGAGCAGCGCCACGCCCTGACCGGTGCGAGCGATGTCGAGGACGCCCGCGAGATAGCCGGCGTCACCGACCACCTGGGCGGGCATGCCGTGCGCGGCGAGCGTTGCGATGGCCCGGCGGCGGATCGCACAGGGATCCTCGACGGCGACCAGCGGCACGGGAGCGGGCTCGGGCGGCGGCTGCCAGCCGGGCACCGCGTACCAGGTCAGCGGGAGACCGCCGACGGGGGTGCCCTCGGTCGCGGCGGCCTCGGTGACGTAGACCGCGACGTCGACGCCACCGCGCTCCACTGCCTCCACGAGTCGGGCGGAGCGGTCGATGCGGTAGCGGACCCGGCAGCCGGGGCGCACGTCCCGGACGGCGGCGGTCAGCCGGGGCAGGAACTGGTCGGCGGCGTGCTCGGTGGCGCCGATAGTGACCGTGCCCGCGTCGACGTCGAGCAGGGTGCGGACGGCCTCGTCGTGCACAGCCAGGATGCGCCGGGCCTGTTCCAGGAGCCGGTGGCCGTCGGCGGTGAAGCGCGTGCCGCGCCCCTCGCGCTCGACGACCGGCCGCCCGAGGGTCTTCTCCAGCTTGCGCACGTGCTGGCTCACCGCCGACTGGCTCAGGTCCAGCGCCCGGGCGGCGCGGTGGAAGCCGCCGCAGTCGGCCACGGCGGTCAGGCTGCGCAGGGCGACGAGGTCGAGAACGGGTCGGTGCATGCGGCGACCGTAGTCGCTTGACTGACCGATCGCTATTCCTGATCGGTTTCGATGCGGAATCGTCGTTGGACGGCGCCTGTCACGACCGGTCATGATGAACGCATGCTGCACGCGACCGCTTCCGCTGCCCTTCTGACGCAGCGCCGAGTCATCGACTTCGGCGTGGCGTGCAGCGCGCGCTGTCGCTGACCCTTCGCAGCACTTCCCCGCTCCAGCACCTGAGCTGATCACGTCCTTCCGCACTGACACGTGACAGCCGGTATCCCCCGCCCTGCCTTGTCCTGCCCTGGACACCCCCTGCCCCGACACGGGAGTTGCCCCCTCATGTCCTCTTCGCTCCGTTCCTGGGACGAACCCGAAGGTCTCGCCGCCCGCGGCACGCTGATCGTGCTGGCCGGACGTGGTGAACACGCGGGCGTGTACGAGCGGTTCGGCCGCCGGCTCGCCTTCGACGCCTACCGCGTCCGCGCCCTCGGTGACCCGTCCGCCGATCCGGGCGTGCTCGACACGGCCGCCGAGCTGCTCGCCGACGAGTCCCTGCCCGGACCGAAGGTGCTGGTGGGTTCGGACACCGGCGCCCACCACGCCGTACGACTCGCCGCCGAGCGGACCCCCGGCCTCGACGCCCTGGTCCTGGCGGGTCTGCCCACCGGCCGCTGGACGGCGGGGAGTTGGGAGGAGGAGACCGAGGCCCGCACCGCCTGCCCCACGCACCAGGGGCGCCTCGCCGGCGACCCGGAGTTCCGGCGCGGGGCGCTGGACGTCACCCCGGAGCTGTCCGGACCGGACCTGGACCGGGTGCGGGTCCCGGTGCTGGCGCTGCACGGCAGGGACGACGTGGTGAGCCCGCTCGACGCGGCCCAGAAGACATACGCCGGCCACCCCGTCGAGCTGGTGACCTTCCACGGCGGGCGGCACGACGTCCTCAACGACGCCCTGCACCGCACCGCCGCCGCCACCGTCGTGCTGTTCCTGGAGCGGCTGCGCGTGTCCTCCGAACTCCCCCTGATCGCGGAGGGTCTCGCATGACCGTGACGACGAGCGCCCCCGAACTGCGCGAACGACTGGCCTCCGAGCAGCCGCCAGTGCTCCTCGACGTCCGCTGGGCACTGGGCGACCCGCACGGGCGTGAGCACTACGAAGAGGGCCACATCCCGGGGGCGGTGTACGTCGACCTGGAGACAGAGCTGGCCGCGCCGCCGAGCCCGGAGGGCGGGCGTCACCCGCTGCCCGACCTCGCGCGGCTGGAGGCGGCGGCCCGCCGCTGGGGCGTCGGCCGGGACCGGCCCGTGGTGGTGTACGACGACCTCGGCAACACGGCGGCGGCTCGCGCCTGGTGGCTGCTGCGGTACGCCGGAATGACGCACGTGACGCTCCTCGACGGGGCCCTCGGCGCCTGGCGAGCCGCCGGACTGCCTCTGGAGACGGGTGCGCCCGCAGCTCCGGAACCCGGTGACGCAGTCCTGGCCGCGGGACGTCTGCCGGTCATCGACGCCGACGGTGCCGCCGAACTCGCCTCTTCGGGCCTGCTGCTGGACGCCCGGGCGGCCGAGCGCTACCGCGGCGAGGTGGAGCCGGTGGACCCGCGCCCCGGCCACATCCCGGGGGCCGTGTCCGCGCCCACCGGGGAGAACCTCGCGGCCGACGGCACCTTCCTGCCCCCGGAGGTACTGCGCGAGCGGTTCGGCAAGAAGGGGGCGGACGGGGCCACGCGCATCGGCGTGTACTGCGGCTCCGGAGTCACCGCGGCACACCAGATCGCCGCCCTAGAGATCGCCGGATTCGAAGCGGTGCTCTTCCCCGGCTCCTGGTCCGCCTGGTCCGCCGACCCCGCCCGCCCGGCCGTGACCGGCCCGCTCCCGGCCTGACGAAGGAAACCGCCATGACGACCCCGACACCGGCCACGGCGGTGCTGCCCGAGCAGACCGCCGACCCCGGACCGCCCGCCACCACCCGCGTGACCCTCCGCGGCAGTACGAAGTCCCGCCGCCGCCTCTCCCTCCCCCGTTCCGTACGCCGTTCCGCGGGCCCGGTCGGCCTGGTCCTGCTGTGGTTCCTGACCTCGGCCACCGGCGTCCTCCCCGAGACCGTGCTGGCCTCGCCCGTCGACGTCGTGAACCAGGCCGTGGAACTCACGCGCAACGGTGAACTGCCCTCCGCCATCGCCGCGTCGGGCCGCCGCGCCGCCGTCGGCTTCCTGATCGGCGCGTCCGTCGCGCTGAGCCTGTCCCTGCTGGCCGGGCTGTTCCGGCTCGGCGAGGACGTCATCGACTCCTCGATGGGCATGTTCCGGGCGATCCCGTGGGTGGGTCTGATCCCCCTGTTCATCGTCTGGTTCGGCATCGAGGAGACCCCGAAGATCGCGCTGGTGGCGCTCGGCGTGACGTACCCGCTGTACTTCAACATCTACGGCGGCATCCGCTCCACCGACTCCCAGCTCGTCGAGGCGGCCCGCATGATGGGCCTCGGCAGGCTCGGGCTGATCAGGTACGTGATCCTGCCGAGCGCGCTGCCCGGGGCCCTCGTGGGACTCCGGTACGCGCTGTCGACGGCCTGGCTGGCGCTGGTCTTCGCCGAGCAGGTCAACGCGGACGCGGGCCTCGGCTATCTGATGAGCAACGCCCAGCAGTACTTCCGCACGGACGTCATCGTGCTCTGCCTCGTCGTGTACGCGCTGCTGGGGCTCGCCTGCGACTTCGCCGTACGGATCCTTTCGCGCCGGCTGCTGACCTGGCGCGCCAACTTCGAGGGCGAGGCGTAGAACATGACCAACAGTGTGGAGACCAGGGGGCTTTCGCGGTCCTTCGACGGCAACACCGTGCTGCACGATCTCGATCTGGACATCCGGGAGGGCGAGTTCGTGGCCCTGCTCGGGCACAGCGGCTGCGGCAAGTCGACGCTGCTGAGGATCCTGGCCGGGCTCGACGAGGAGATCGGCGGCGAGGTCACCGTGCCCGCCCGCCGCAGTGCCGCCTTCCAGTCGCCGAGGCTGCTGCCCTGGCTGAAGGTCTGGCGCAACGTCGTCCTGGGGCTGCCCGGCCGCCCCGACAAGGCGCTGGCGCTCAAGGCGCTCGACGAGGTGGGCATCGCGGACCGCGCGACCCTCTGGCCCAAGACGCTCTCCGGCGGCCAGGCCCAGCGCGTCTCGCTGGCCCGGGCTCTCGTCCGCGAGCCCGAACTGCTGCTCCTGGATGAGCCGTTCGGCGCCCTGGACGCGCTCACCCGGGGCAGGGTGCAGCAGCTGGTGGCCGAGCTGTGGCAGCGGCACGGCTGCGCGATCCTCCTGGTCACCCATGACGTGGAGGAGGCCCTGCTGCTCGCCGACCGGGTCCTGGTGATGGACGAGGGCCGGATCGCCCACGAGCTGAGTGTCGACCTGCCCCGGCCCCGGGACCTCACCGCCCCGGAATTCGTGTCCCTGCGCGCCCGCCTCCTGAACTGGCTGGGCGTGACCCGCACCCTGGAAGGAACCCCGTCGTGAACCGCCGTACCGCAGCCGCCGCGCTGAGCATGACCACCCTGCTGGCGCTGACCGCCTGCGGCGGGAACTCCTCCGCGGACGCCTCCTCGTCGCAGCAGGTCACTCTCACCATCGGCGACCAGGCCAAGACCCTCCAGACGATGGTCGCCGCCGCAGATACCCTGAAGGGTGCGAAGTACAAGGTGAAGTGGGCCGAATTCGAGGGCGCGGCCCCGCTCTACCAGGCCGTGCAGGCGGGTGCCGCCGACACCGGGTACTCCGCGGACCTGCCGGCGCTCCAGGCGCTCAGCGGCGGGGTGAAGGTGAAGAACGTGGCCGCGCTGAAGAACGACGGCCGGCATGTCGGGCTCGTCGTGCGCAAGGACTCCGGCATCGACAGCGTGAAGGACCTCAAGGGCCAGCGGGTCGTGGTGTCCTCCGCCAAGGGCAGCGTCTCCGAGTATCTGCTGGCCAACGTGCTGAAGCAGAACGGGCTCGACTACAAGGACGTCAAGGTCCAGTACCTGCTGCCGACCGACGCGCAGGCCGCGTTCGCCTCCGGGAAGGTCAAGGTCTGGGCGACCTTCGGGGTCTACCAGGCCGTCGGGCTGAAGCAGGGCGGGCGCCTCCTCGCCGACGGCGGGGACGGCCGGGTCAGCGGCATCGGCTTCGTCAACGCCAGTGAGCAGGCCCTCGCCGACCCGTCCAAGAAGTCCGCGCTCGCCGACTTCCTCAAGCGCCTCGGCACGGCCCTCAAGTGGACGAGCACCCACAAGGAGGCCTACGCCGAGGCCATCCGGACCCGTAACGGCGCCGATCCGGCCGTGGCGAAGACGCTGGCCTCCGCCGGCTACAGCAAGGTCCTGCCGGTCACGGGCGATGTGAACTCCACCGTCCAGGGCGTGGCCGACCTCATGCACGGCATCGGCGTCCTCGACCCGAACGTCGACGTGGCGAAGTCCGCCGACCCCTCCCTTCTCGACTGACCAGGAGCCGTACATGCCTGTCGAATTCATCAGCGCCGTCCACACGGACGCCGGAGCCTCGGGACCGGCGGCCGCGAGCCGCACCGGGCTCGACGTCGACCACCTGCGCAAGTACGCCCGCGCCCTGGACGACGGCGGTTTCGACCACACCCTGGTCGCCTATCACTCGGCCTCGCCGGACGCCTTCCAGATCGCCCAGTTCGTCGCCACCCACACCGAGCGGATCCGCCCGATCCTGGCCCACCGGCCGGGCGTGATCTTCCCGACGCACGCCGCCCGGGCGCTGGCCACCCTGGACCGGATCAGCGACGGCCGGCTGACCGTGCACATCATCTCCGGCGGCAGCGACGAGGAGCAGCGCCGGGAGGGCGACTACCTCGGGAAGGCGGAACGGTACGAGCGGTCCGACGAATACATCCAGATCCTGCGGAAGGTGTGGCAGGCGGACGGGCCCGTCTCGCACCAGGGCAAGTACTTCACCTTCGAGGGCTACTACTCGGACGTGAAGCCGGTGAACGGGCTGGTGCCGATCTCGGTGGGCGGCTCGTCGCAGGACGCCTACCGGGTGGGCGGGCAGCAGGGCGACATCTTCGGGCTGTGGGGCGAGCCGCTGAAGGAGACGGCCGAGCAGATCGCGGCAGTGAACAAGGTGGCAGCGGCCGCCGGGCGCCCCGACCCCCGTATCTGGGTGTCGTTCCGCCCGATCATCGCGCCCACCGACGAACTGGCCTGGGAGAAGGCGCACCGCACCCTGGGCGTGCTCAAGGACCAGGCGCGCAACACCGAGCTGCTGCGGCACTACCGCACGACCGGCCGCCCGGCCAACGTCGGCTCGCAGCGGCTGCTGGACATCGCCGAGCGCGGCGAGGTGCACGACCGCTGCCTGTGGACGGCCCCGGCGGCCGCCACCAACGCGGCCGGCGCGTCGACGGCCCTGGTCGGCTCGCCCGAGACGGTCGCGAAGGCGCTGCTGGACTACGTCGACATCGGCTGCGACCTGCTGTCGATCCGTGGCTACGACCCGCTGAACGACGCGATCGACTACGCCCGCCACGTCCTGCCCCTGGTCCGCCAGGAACTCGCCCACCGCGCCAGCACCCAAGCCGCCTGATGGAGAGCCCGTGTTGTTCCGGCACACCCTGCGTACGTCCGCCGCCGCCCTGGCCCTGCTCCTGCCCTTCGCCGCGGGCTGCGGCGGCCCGGCGCAGGCCGAGTCCCCGTCCGACCTGTCCTCCGTCACGCTCTCCGTCGGCGCCACCGGCTGGAAGACCGAGGAGGCGGTCCTGAAGTACGCGCACCTCGACGACACCCCCTACAAGGTGAGGTGGAGCCAGTTCCAGGGCGGTGAGCAGCAGCTCCAGGCCGTCCGGGCCGGAGCCCTGGACCTCGCCTCGTCCAGTGAGATCCCGCCCGTCTTCGCCGCCGCGGACGGCGCCCCGAACTTCAAGGTCGTCGCCGTGCAGCGCGGGGCGACGCTCAACCAGGAGGTCGTCACCCGCAAGGGCTCGAAGGTCACCGGCATCGCGGGACTGAAGGGCAAGAAGGTCGGCTACGTCCAGAACACCACCGCCCACTACTTCCTCTACACGCTGCTGAAGCAGGCCGGTCTGAAGTGGTCGGACATCGACGCCAAGCCGCTGCTGCCGAACGACGGGCTCGCGGCCCTGAACGGCGGCAGCATCGACGCCCTCGCCTCCTACGGCACGTCGATCATCACCGCGCACCAACAGGGAGCCCGCACGATCGGCTCGGGCAAGGACATCCTGTCGGGCAACTTCCTGTGGTCGGCGCGCGACAACGTGCTGCAAAGCCCGGCGCGGCGGGCCGCTGCGGCCGATCTGATCGCCCGGATCACCAAGGCGTACGCCTACGTCCGCGACGGCCGCGAGGAGGGCTTCGCGAAGATCACCGCAGCCGCCACCCACCAGCCCCTGGCCCAGGCGCGGAAGGACCTCGTCGACGCCCAGAAGCAGCGCCCGACGCGTGCCCGGCCGGTAGGCGACGACACCATCGCCTCCCAGCAGAAGGTCGCCGACGCCTTCACCGAACTGGGAGCGCTGAAGCAGCACCTGGACGTGAAGTCCTTCTGGACCACCGCCCTCGACGCCGATCTGAAGAAGGCCCTGTGACCGAGCGCATCGCCGAACTGGCCGCCGAGCACGACCGGTCGGCCGCCTTCCCCGCCGAGTCCCTCCGGATCGCCCACGAGGCCGGGCTGCTCACCGCGACGATCGGCCGGCCCTACGGCGGTCAGGGCGCGGGAGTCGAGGAGACCGCGCGGATCCTGCACCGCCTGGGGCGGGCGGACCCGTCCGTCGCCCTGATCGCCGCGATGACGCTCACCAACCACGCCCGGCAGGCGGTGCGGCCGCACTGGCCCGAGGAACTGTACGCGCGCGTGGTGAAGGAGTCGTTCGAACGGCCGGTCCTCCTCAACCACGCGCGCGTGGAGCCCGATCTGGGCTCCCCCGCGCGGGGCGGGCTGCCCGCCACCCGGGCCCGGCGCACCGCCGGCGGCTGGGCGGTCAGCGGCACCAAGCGGTTCGTCACGGGCGCCGAGGGGCTCGACTGGTTCCTGGTGTGGGCGACGACCGACGAGCCGGAGCCGCGCGTGGGCACGTTCCTGGTGCCCGGCGGCTCGCCCGGCGTCGAGATCACCGGCCGCTGGGACCAGCTGGGCCTGCGGGCCAGCGGCAGCCACGACGTGACGTTCCGGGACGTCGAGATCCCGTACGACCACGTCATCGGGCTCGGACCGTACGGACCGGCCGCCGAGCAGGACAACCGTGCGGGCGCCAGTCTCCATCTCCCGCTCGCCGCCCTCTACCTGGGAGTGGCCCGCGCCGCCCAGTCCTTCTTCCACACCTTCGCCCACGCGCGCGTGCCCGCCAACCTCGGTCATCCGGTGGCCCGCACGGAGCGCTTCCGGCGGACCGCCGGGGAGATCGAGGTGCTGCTCGCCGCCGCCGAGCAGCTCGTGTTCGACGGCGCCGCGCGGGTGGACACCGCCCATCCCTCCTACACCCCGGAACAGGCCCTCGGCGCAAGGGTCCTGGCCGACCGGCACGGGGTGCGGGCCGTGGAGCTGGCCGTGCGGCTGCTCGGCAACCCGGGGCTGGCCCGCGGCAATCCGCTGGAACGGCACTTCCGCGACATCCAGTGCGCGCCGGTCCACGCGCCACAGGAGGACATCGCCCTGCTCGCCCTCGGCACGAAAGCACTGAACCCATGACAGTGGCACCGGAAACAACCGCCTCCGCACGTCTGCTCGGCCTGCTCGCCCGTGACCTGCCGCCCGACCGGCTGCTCACCGATCCGGGCACGATCACCGCGCACACCACCGACCGCTCCGGCACCCGGCCGGACGGGGAGCCGCTGGCTGTCGTACGGGCCCGGCGCACCGAGGACGTCATCGTCACCCTCCGGCACGCGCACGAGCTGGGCGTCCCGGTGGTGCCACGAGGTTCCGGAACCGGTCTGTCGGGCGGGGCGGCGGCCGGAGAGGGCTCGCTGGTCCTGGACCTGTCCGGCATGAACCGGATCCTCGAACTCTCGGCGGACGACCAGCTGGCCGTCGTGGAGCCCGGAGTGATCACCGCCGAACTGGACCGGGCGGCCGGTGAGCACGGCCTGCGCTACGCGCCGGATCCGGCGAGCGCGGCGTGGTCGACCATCGGCGGGAACATCGCGACCAACGCGGGCGGGCTGCGCTGCGCGAAGTACGGGGTGACCCGGGACAGCGTCCTGGGTCTGGAGGCGGTCCTCGCGGACGGCACGGTGGTGCGCACGGGCCGCCGCACCGTCAAGGGTGTCACCGGCTACGACCTGACGGCGCTGCTCACCGGCTCGGAGGGCACGCTCGCGGTGATCACCTCGGCGACGTTGCGGCTGCGGCCGGTGCCGGTGGCGACGGCGACGCTCGCGGCGTACTTCGGCACCTTCGAGGCAGCGGCGGAGGCGTCGTACGCGATCACTCGGGCCGGGGTGGAGCCCGCGCTGGCGGAACTGGTCGACGGGCCGGTGCTGCAGGCCGTCGACCCGGCGCTGCGGGAGCGGGGGGCCGCGCTGCTGGTGGTGCAGTGCGACGGTGCGGGCGCGGCGAGCGAGGCCGCGGCGGTGGCCCGGCTGCTGGAGCCTCTCGCGACGACGGTGGAGCGGACGGAGGACCCGGCCCGGGCGGAGGCGCTGCTGGCGGCGCGCCGGCTCGCGCTGCCGTCACTGGAGCGGCTCGGCCGCCCGCTGATCGAGGACATCGCGGTCCCGCGCTCCCGGCTGGCGGAGGCGGTCCGGGAGATCCGGGCGATCTCGGCACGCCACGACGTACCGGTGTTCACCATCGCGCACGCCGCGGACGGCAATCTGCATCCGATCATCGTCGTCGACCCGGCCCTCGACGGGCTGCCGGACACGGTGTGGGAGGCGGCGGGCGAGATCTTCGCGCTGGCGCTGCGGCTCGGCGGGACACTGACCGGGGAGCACGGTGTGGGTGTGCTCAAGCGGCAGTGGGTCGCCGAGGAACTCGGGCCGGCGGCCCACGCGGTGCAGCGGCGGATCAAGGAGGCTCTCGACCCGCGGAACGTCTTGAACCCCGGCAAGGCCCTCTGACCTGCCTACCGCGTGGGCGCCCGGCGCGAGTGCTACTAACGGGCCAGCAGGGTGCGGACTCCCTCCGAGGTCAGCGTCAGGCGGTGCTCCGAACTGCCGTCGATGGTGAGCGACAGGTCGTCGGCCGGCCACTGGGCGGCGAGGGCGCCGAGCGGCACCATGCGGTAGCGGGAGACGAACGGCAGCAGCCCGGCCATCTCCACCTCGGAGGTGAACACGGGCACCACCGGCTCGCCGCCCGGCTGCTCCAGTACCGGCAGCGCCACCGCCGAGGGGTTGGCGGCATCGGCGTCGCCCGCGTCGTCGGGCACGGGGATGAGCACGTCGCTGTTGGCGAGCGCGTCCAGAGCCGCCGCGTCCTCGGTGTTCTCGGCGAGGACGTCCAGTGCCCGCTGGGCGGGCGTGGGCGTGGGGTCGTTTGCGGGTGTCTCCATGGCACATTCCCTGGTAGCGGCGGTCGTGCGGCCTGCCCGGGACAAGATCCGCCCCGGACACGGTCCTGCTCGCGTACCCGAACGTTCCCTGGGCAATCCTGCTTGATCTTGGAGGTTCGGAGGAGGGGTTCTGGGGATCAGGAGGATGCCGGGCCCAGCGGGCCGGGGCCGGAGTGCAGGACGGCGAAGACTCCCCGGGCGCGGGTCCCGTCCGGCAGCTGCCAGACGCCCGTGAGGTGGCCGGTCGTTCCTCGCGGAGGGGAGAACGGGCCGTCCGGGGCGGGCCGCAGGGTCCGGTGCAGGCGGAGGGCCGGGCCCTGGGGCGAGGTCAGTCGGGTGCCTTCCTGGTCGTCGGTGGGGGTGAAGTCCGCGGGGAGGGGGCCTTCGCCGGTGTAGATCGCGGCGACGTCGCGGTCAGGGGTGTCGGTGAGGCTCTGCTGCTGGGCCTGCACCCGGCCCTCGACGAGGGCCGTCAGCTGGGTCAGCAGGACGGGGTCGTGGCAGCCGTCGTAGGCCCAGCGGCGGCCGAGGACACCGTGCTCCATGGTGCCGACGAGGGCGTCCTCCGCGCCGTCGAGCGGGGCGCCGCGGTAGGTGAGAGGTACGAGGTACGTGATCGGGTGGTCACCGGTGGCGTCGGTGGCGACGATGAACTCGATCCCGACCTCGCCCTGCGGGTCGTCCAGCCGGAACCCGCCGGCCTTGGTCAGCTCCGGATCGGCCGGCCCGCCGCGGTACCAGGGGCGTGAGGGCAACCAGGAGGTGAGCAGTTCCAGTTTGGTCGGCTTGAGTGTGGTGTGGTGGATGACGGCCATGTCATCGTTCCCTTCCGTTACGTCGGTGCGAGTCTTGTGCTGGACTGGCGGTCAGGACGCGTGGGCGCTGAAGACGGTGTTGCGGCGCAACTGCCCGGCGCACCACCGGAAGTGTCCGTCGCTGTCGTCCGGACCGAAGAGGTCGTAGGTGCTGAGGGCGTATGCGGCCTGGTACGCGGTGAGGGCGGCGGGCGCGTAGCCGAGTTCCTGGGCGAAGAGTCGTGTGAGGTCCGCGGTGTGCCGCCGGGCGTGCGGACCGTACATGTCGCAGACGGCCGCGGTGACGGCCGCCTCGAAGGCGGGGTCGCCGGCGGTCGTGCAGAACCCGAAGTCGAGGACGGCGACGGGGCGGCCGGCGGCGTCGACGTGGATGTTCGGCGGGATCAGGTCGCCGTGGATCACGGTGACCGGGGCGTCGGGAAGCGAACGCAGCGCGTCCAGCGTGCGCGCGACTCCGCCGTCGAAGTCGGGCACATGCGGAGCGAGAGCGGTGCCGTGCCGGGCCACCGCCCGGGCGACCAGGGCCGCGAGCGCGTCCTGGAACCGGTCGTGGCCCTGCCACAGCGGACGGTCGTCGCCCTGGACGGTCAGCCTGCGCATCGCGTCCGTGCCCGGCACCGAGGCGAGGCCACGCAGTACGGCGAGCAGTGTGTCGCGGTGCCGGACGGGCAGTTCGCGCTCGTACTCCTCGTGCGCGGAGTCGCCCCGCAGCGGGGCGCCGGGCAGCTCACGCTCGTACGTCACCACGGCGTCCCGGTGCCGCTCGACCTCGAAGATCTCCGGCGTGGCGAAGGGCAGGCGGTGTCGCGCGAGGTCCGCGTACACCTGGCGGGTGAGCTCGACCGGCGGCCGGCCGTTCCACACCTTGGCGACCCGGCCCTCGCCCAGCGCGTAGACGACGCCCTCGACACCGGCCCCGATCCGGCGCGCCCCGGGATGTCCCCGGTCGGCGAAGTGCCGGGGCCACGGATCGGCGGCGGAATCCGGTACGGCGTTCGGTGCGGTGTTCGGCCCGGCTTTCGCCGCGGAGTTCGGTGCGCTGTCCACCCGCGCAGTAGATCAGCAGTTCCTCCTGTCTGACCAGGTGTTTTCGGTCGAGCCGAGTCGGCGGGCACCGAGTGGAGGTCGTACCCGAGATCCAGCCCGTCGGTAATTCCTCCAGCGTTCAACGGTGTTGACGGGCGCAATGTTACCGGTAACATCACCTCTGTTTCCGACGTTCGCGACTGTGTCCTCCGCCCACTTTCGACCGTGGGCCGTCCCCCGGAGTCCGCGTGACCGACCAGCACACCGCACAGCGCGCCACCCCCGTCTCTCCCACCCCGCCGGTCCCGCTCGCCCCGGTGTTCAGCAGGGCCGCCGTCATCGCCTCCTGCGTGGGCTTCGTGCTCATCGGTGCGTTGCAGGCCCTGTACGGACCGGCGATCCCCGCGTTCCGTGCGGAGTTCGGGCTCTCCCCGTCCACCGCGGGGCTGGGTCTCAGTGCCCACTTCGTCGGCGGCGTGGCCGGTGTGCTGCTGTTCGACCGGCTCTACGGACGGGTCGGCAACCGGCGGATCCTCGGCAGCTCCTACCTGTTGATGGCGGTCGGCGCGGCGGGTTTCGCACTGGCGCCCGGCTGGCCGGTCGCCCTGGCGGCGGCCCTGCTCGCCGGGCTCGGTTTCGGCGGTATCGACTACGGGCTCAACCAACTGTTCGCCGTCGGCTTCGGCCACCGTTCGACCGCGATGCTGAACATCCTCAACGCCCACTTCGGCATCGGCGCGATCCTCGGCCCGGCCGTGATCGGCGCGCTCGGCGCCGAGCACTACCCGGCCGTCTTCCTGTGCTTCGCGCTCGCCAACCTGCCGCTGCTGCTGTGCCTGAGGGGCGTACGGAACGACGCGCCCCTCCCGGCCCCGGACGACACCGGCAGCGGTCAGGTTCTCCGGCGGAGCCTCGGCTCGGTCCTCGCCGTCTTCGTCGTGCTCTACGTCCTGCACGTGGGCATCGAGGCCGGTGTCGGCGGCTGGGAGCCCACGCACCTGGAGACCGTCGGCTACGGCGCGGGCGTCGCCGCCACCGCCACCTCCGTGTACTGGCTGATGATGACCGTCGGCCGGTTCCTGGTCGCCCCGCTCGCGCTGCGCTTCTCTGCCCAGGCCATCGTCACCGTGTCGTGCGCGGGCATGACGGTCTGTCTGCTGGCGGCGTCCGTACCGGCGCTCGCACCGTACGCCTACGCCGGTGTCGGCCTGTTCATCGCGCCGATCTTCCCCACCGGACTGCCGTGGCTGAACCGGGCCGCACCGCGGGCCCGGAGGGCCGGTGCGCTGGTCATCGCGGCCTCCATGATCGGCGGTGTCGCGGCGGGCCCCGTCCTCGGCAAGGCCATCGAGTGGTCCGGCGTCCGCGCGGTGCCGCTCCTGCTGTGCGGGGTCTCGGCACTCTGCCTGGCCGCGACGCTCTGGCTGATCCGCGGCACCCGATCCCATTGACCGCCCCTGCCTCGAAGGGAAGCCTCCGCATGCCCGCTCTGACGACGACGTCCGACGGATTCCTGCTGCACGGCGAGCCGTTCCGGATCCTCTCCGGCGCGCTGCACTACTTCCGCGTCCATCCCGACCTGTGGTCCGACCGGCTCCGCAAGGCACGGCTGATGGGACTCAACACGGTGGAGACGTACCTGCCGTGGAACCACCACCAGCCCGATCCCGAGGGGCCGCTGGTGCTCGACGGCTTCCTCGACCTGCCCCGGTTCCTCCGGCTCGCCCAGGACGAGGGACTGCACGTGCTGCTGCGTCCGGGCCCGTTCATCTGTGCCGAGTGGGACGGCGGCGGCCTCCCCGACTGGCTGACCTCCGATCCGGACGTCCGGCTGCGGACCAGCGATCCCCGCTTCACCGGGGCCGTCGACCGCTACCTCGACCTGCTGCTGCCGGCGCTCCGGCCGCACCTGGCCGCGGCGGGCGGGCCCGTGATCGCGGTGCAGGTGGAGAACGAGTACGGGGCCTACGGTGACGACCCCGCGTATCTGAAGCACCTGGCCGACGCGTTTCGCTCCCGGGGCGTCGAAGAACTGCTGTTCACCTGCGACCAGGCCGATCCCGAGCACCTGGCCGCGGGAAGCCTGCCG
Source organism: Streptomyces sp. NPDC006372 (assembly GCF_040612515.1). Taxonomy (NCBI): domain Bacteria; kingdom Bacillati; phylum Actinomycetota; class Actinomycetes; order Kitasatosporales; family Streptomycetaceae; genus Streptomyces; species Streptomyces sp. NPDC006372. Next base: position 31,257 of record NZ_JBEXQJ010000036.1, read on the forward strand.
GGGGTGCTGACGGCCAGCACGTTCGGCAGCCGCGTCGAGCAGTCGCTCGGCCGGCTGCGCGAGCACCGCGGCGAAGGCCCGTTGTTCTGCGCCGAGTTCTGGATCGGCTGGTTCGACCACTGGGGCGGCCCGCACCACGTGCGGGACGCGGCCGACGCCGCCGCCGACCTGGACCGGCTGCTGTCCGCCGGTGCGTCCGTCAACATCTACATGTTCCACGGCGGCACCAACTTCGGGTTCGCCAACGGCGCCAACCACAAGCACGCCTACACGCCGACCGTCACGTCGTACGACTACGACGCCGCGCTCACCGAGTGCGGCGACCCGGGTCCGAAGTACCACGCCTTCCGCGAAGTCATCGCCCGCCACGCGCCCGTTCCCGACGAGCCCGCCCCGTCCCCGGGCGTCAAACTCGCGCCTACCGAGGTCGAGTTGGACAGCCGGGCGCTGCTGCTGCCCCTCACCGGCGCGCTCGCCGATCCCGTCCGTGCCGACTCCCCGGTGACCATGGGCGATCTCGGCCAGCGCACCGGTTATGCCCTGTACCGCACCACACTCCCCACCGCCGGGGACGGCCTGTTGCGCTTCGGCGGTGGTGTCGGAGACCGTGCCCAGGTCTTCGTCGACGGCGCCCCGGTCGGGGTACTGGAGCGCGAACGCCACGACGAGACGCTGCCCGTGCGTGTCCCGCGAACCGGCGCGACGCTGGAGGTCCTCGTCGAGAACATGGGCGGCGTCAACTACGGGCCTCGCATCGGAGCGCCCAAGGGCCTGCTCGGGCCCGCCTCCTTCAACGGTGCCGCCTTGCGCGGCTGGGACTGCCACCCGCTGCCGCTGGACGACCTGGGCGCGGTGCCCTTCACTCCGGCCGGCGAGGCGGCGGTCACCGTCCCGGCCTTCCACCGCGGCACCTTCGAGGTGGCCGAGCCCGCCGACGCCTTCCTCGCCCTGCCCGGCTGGACGAAGGGGCAGGCCTGGATCAACGGCTTCCACCTGGGCCGCTACTGGAACCGTGGGCCGCAGCACACGCTCTACGTGCCCGGACCGGTGCTGCGCAGGGGTGCGAACGAGCTGGTGCTGCTGGAGCTGCACGGCACCACCGTCACTCGCGCCCGGCTCACCGACGCGCCCGACCTCGGCCCGGAGAACACCTGGTGACCCCGCACCGGCTGCGCGTACCCGCGCCCTCCGCTCCCCCACGGACCGGTCACCTCCCCTTCGCCGACGCCCCGGGCGTGCCCGACCGCGTCGAGGTCACCAGCCGCTGGCTCACCCGGGGCGGCCGTCCCTGGTTCCCGGTCTCCGGCGAGTTCCACTACTCCCGCTACCCGGCCCGGGAATGGGAGGAGGAGCTGCTGAAGATGAAGGCGGGCGGGGTGACCGCCGTCGCCTCCTACGTCCTCTGGATCCACCACGAGGAGGTCGAGGGCCGGATCCGCTTCGACGGCGACCGCGACCTCAGGCGCTTCGCCGAACTCTGTGCCCGGCACGGTCTGGACTTCGTCCCCCGTATCGGCCCCTGGTGCCATGCGGAGGTCCGGGGCGGCGGCCTGCCCGACTGGCTGCTCGCCCGTGCCCTCACCCCCCGCACCGACGACCCGGCCTATCTGGAGGCCGTACGCACCTGGTTCGCGGCCGTCGCGCACCAACTGCGCGGCCTGGACCGGGAGCACGGCGGTCCGATCGTCGCGATCCAGGTCGAGAACGAGCTCTACGACCAGCCCGGCCACCTGCGGACGCTGAAGCGCCTGGCCCAGGAGGCCGGGCTGAGCGCGCCGCTGTGGACGTCGACCGCCTGGGGCGGGGTGTCGCTCCCGGGCGAGGAACTGCTGCCGCTGTACGGCGGTTATCCGGAGGCGTTCTGGGCGGAGGCGGACGAGGGCTGGCCCGACGCCTGCCGCAAGCACTTCTTCTTCACCCACGAGCGCGACGACGAGGCCATCGGCGCCGATCTGCGGCCCACAACGGTGCGCGGAGCCCGCCCGGCACCGGCCGACCGGTTCCCCTGGGCGACCTGTGAGTTGGGCGGTGGCATGGCGGTGGCCTACCACCGGCGGCCCCGGGTCGAGGCCGCCGACGTGGGTGCGCTGGGGCTCACCAAGATCGGCTGCGGCTCGGTGTGGCAGGGCTACTACATGTTCCACGGCGGCACCAACCCGTCCGGCGAGCTGACGACCCTTCAGGAGTCGCACGCCACCGGTTACCCCAACGACCTGCCGGTGCTGAGCTACGACTTCCAGGCCCCGCTCGGTGAGTACGGCCAAGTGCGCCCCTCGTACCACGAACTGCGGCTCCAGCATCTGCTGCTCGCCTGCTTCGGGCACCGGATCGCGCCCATGGAGTCCGTGCTGCCCGAGCGGCCTCCCGCCGGGCAGCACGACCGGGACACGCTGCGCTGGGCTGTCCGCACCGACGGCACCTCGGGCTTCCTCTTCGTGACCAACCATCAGCCGCACGAACCGCTGCCGGACCATCCGGACACGGCCTTCACGGTCGACTTCCCGGGCGCGGCGGCGCTGACGCTGCCGAGCACTCCCGTCATGGTGCCCTCCGGCGCGTACTTCTGCTGGCCGCTGCGGCTGGAGGTGGCCGGACTGCGGCTGGAGTGGGCGACGGCGCAGCCGGTGTGCACCGTCGAGGCGGCCGGCCGTACGGTCCTGGTGCTGGCCGCGACCGACGGCATCGCGCCCGAACTCGCCCTGGACGCAGCGACGGTGGGGTCTGTCGCAACGCCGTCCGGGGACGTGACACCGGTCGCCGGCCGGGTCCTCGTCAGCGACGTGCGGCCCGGCACCGACGCCCTGGTCGAGGTGGACGCGGCCGACGGTTCACGTGTCGGCCTGCTGATCCTGGACGCTGCCACGGCCCGTGCCCTCTACCGGGGCACCGCGTGGGGAGCCGAGCGGCTGGTGCTGTGCGAGGACGGTGTCGTCTTCGACGGGGACGAGGTACGGCTGCGCAGCCGGGCCGCCGAGCCGTCGTTCGCGGTGCTGCCCGCGCCGGAGTCCGCACCGGTGGTGGAGGGGGCCCGGGTGCGGGAGGCCGCGGAAGGTGCGTTCACCCGCTACACGATCGAGGCCGGGCCCGCGGCGGACACCCCGGTGCCCGTCACCCTGGTCCGGTCCGCCGGTCCGGCGCCCGAGCCGGTGTACGGCGTGCGGGGCCGGGCGAGCGCGCCTGAGGACAAGTACGTGGAGACGGTGTCCGCCGAGTACCACGTCGACGTGCCGGAGGACCTGCTGCGGGAGCCCGCCGGTGTGCTGCTGCGGCTGAGCTGGACCGGCGACCTGGCCCGGGCCTATGTGGGGGACGTCCTGGTCGCCGACCAGTTCTACTCGGGGCGTGTGTGGGACATCGGCCTGGACCGGCTGCCCGTCGGCCAGGTGCGTGCGCGGGGGCTGCGGCTGAGGGTGCTGCCGCTGGCCGCGGACGCCCGGGTGCATGTGCCGGGGCAGGTGGGGGACGCCTGGCGGGCGGCCGGGGTGCGGCACGCCGAGTGGGTGGTCACGCGCTCCTGGACGGCCCGGGCCGGCTGAAGCCCCCGCAGTCGCCACCCGGCCTATGCTGTGCTCCTGCCGGGCGGCCGAGGACCGCCGTATCCGACGTCGAGGAAACCACCCGCCATGACACCGAGCGCCACCGACAGCCCTGCCCCCAGGGGCCGCAGCCGGCGCAACTTCGCGGGGACGCGGCCGGTGATGGCCGACGTGGCCCGGCTGGCCGGCGTCTCCAAGCAGACCGTGTCCCGGGTGCTCAACGACCACCCGGCCGTCCGCCCCGGGACCCGTGAGGCGGTCCTGGACGCCATGCGCACGCTCGGCTACCGGCCCAGCCGCAGCGCACGGTCCCTGGCCAGCGGCCGGACCCGGATGCTCGGGGTCATCTCCTTCGACGCCGCCCGGTACGGGCCCGCCTCCATCCTGACGGCGATCAACACCGCGGCTCAGGACGCCGGTTACCTCGTGAGCTCCATCGCCCTCTACACGGCGGACCACGACACCGTCGTCGAGGCGGTGAACCGCCTGTCGGCCGAGGGCGCGGACGGCGTCATCGCGATCGCCCCTCAGCAGTGGGTGGGCCGAGCCCTGGCCGAGACCGACCTAGGCACGCCCCTGGTGGTGCTGGAGAGCGCCCTCGACAGCGGCACGCCCCCGGTCACCGGCGACTCCCGCACCGGCGCCCGCAAGGCCACCGAGCACCTCCTCGGTCTCGGGCACACCACCGTCTGGCACATCGCGGGCCCCGCCGGGTGGACCTCCGCCGATCACCGGCTGGCCAGTTGGCAGGCCACGCTCCAGGCGGCCGGTGCGGTCGTCCCCGCCCCGCTCGCCGGGGACTGGAGCGCCGACTCCGGTTACGAGCTGGGCCGCAGGCTGGCCCGGCGCCCGGAGGTGACGGCGGTGTTCGCCTCCAACGACCAGATGGCCCTGGGCCTGCTGCACGCCCTGCACGAGTCCGGACGGTCCGTCCCCGGCGACGTCAGCGTCGTCGGCTACGACGACATCCCCGAGGCCGCGCATCTCCTGCCGCCGCTGACCACCGTCCGTACCGACTTCGCCGAGATCGGCACCCGTTCCCTGCGTCTCCTGCTGGACCGCATCGACGGTCCAGAGGAACGGCCCCAGGTGGAGACCCTGGTGCCCGTCGACCTCGTGGTGCGTGCCAGCAGCGGGCCACCGCCGCGCTGAGGCCGACGCGTCAGCCGTTTCCCTCGGCGGCCGCGCGCTGCCAGGCGGTCTCCCGCAGCAGACGCAGGCCGTTCAGGCCGACCAGGACGGTGGAGCCCTCGTGGCCCGCGACGCCGAGCGGCAGCGGCAGGGTCCCGGCCAGGTCCCAGACGACGAGGCCGGCGATGAACACCCCGGCGATGACGAGGTTCTGGACCACCAGCCCGCGGGCGCGGCGGGACAGGGCGACGGTGGTGGGGACCGCGGCGAGTTCGTCGCGCACGATCACCGCGTCCGCGGTCTCCAGGGCGAGGTCGGAGCCCGCCCGGCCCATGGCGACGCCGGTGTGCGCGGCGGCCAGGGCGGGTGCGTCGTTGACGCCGTCCCCGACGACCAGCACCTTGCGGCCCGCACTCGCCATCTCCTGCACGGCGGCCAGCTTGTCCTGCGGCAGCAGCCCGGCCCGTACGTCGTCGATGCCGGCCTCGGCGGCGACGTGCGCGGCGGCCCGTGGGTTGTCGCCGGTGAGGAGCGCCGGGGCGGCGCCGGTGAGCGTGGCGAGCGCGGTGACGGTGGCGGCGGCGTCCGGGCGGAGCCGGTCGGCGAGGCCGAGCAGTCCGGCGGGGGCGCCGTCGACGACGACCAGGACGGCGGTACGGCCGGCCTCCTCCAGTTCCCCAGCGGTCCCGATCGCGTCGTCCAGCAGCCTGGCCGGGGCGCCCACCTGGACCTCACGGCCGCCCACCAGGGCGGTCACACCGACACCCGGCGCGGACGTGAAGTCCCGTGCCTCCGGCAGGTCGAGGCCGCGTTCACGGGCGGCGTCCACGACCGCCCGTGCCAACGGGTGCTCGCTGGGACGCTCGGCGGCTGCGGCCAGGGTCAGCAACCCGTCCTCGTCCAGGCCGGATCCCGGCAGCGGCCGGACGTCGGTGACACGCGGGCTGCCCTCCGTCAGCGTGCCGGTCTTGTCCAGTGCGACCGCGTCCGCCTGGCCGATCCGTTCCATCACCACGGCCGACTTCACCAGCACACCGTGCCGTCCCGCGTTGGCGATGGCCGACAGCAGGGGCGGCATGGTGGCCAGCACGACCGCGCACGGTGAAGCCACGATCATGAACGTCATGGCACGCAGCAGCGCGTCGGTGAGCTGTGCGCCGAAGGAGAGCGGCACCAGGAAGACGGCCAGGGTCGCGGCCACCATGCCCAGCGAGTAACGCTGTTCGACCTTCTCGATGAACAGCTGCGTGGGCGCCTTGGTCTCGGAGGCCTCCTGCACCATCCGGACGATCCGGGCGATCACCGAGTCGGAGGCGTCGCGCTCGACCCGGATCCGCAGGGCGCCGGTGCCGTTGAGGGTGCCGGCAAAGACCTCGTCGCCCTGTCCCTTCGCCACGGGGAGCGGCTCGCCCGTGATGGTCGCCTGGTCCACCTCGCTCGCCCCGTCCAGCACGCGGCCGTCGGCTCCGAGGCGCTCACCCGGGCGTACCAGGACGGTGTCCCCCACGGCCAGCTCGTCGACCGGCACGGTCCGTTCGCCGCCGTCCGGGGCCAGCCGGGTGGCCGTGGCGGGGGCCAGGTCGAGCAGACCGCGGACGGAGTCGGCGGTACGGGCCGTGGCCAGCGCCTCCAGCGCGCCCGAGGTGGCGAAGATGACGATGAGCAGCGCGCCGTCCATCACCTGCCCGATCGCCGCCGCGCCCAGGGCGGCCACCACCATCAGCAGGTCGACGTCGAGCGTGCGGTCCTTCAGCGCCTTGAGGCCCTCCCACCCGGGCTCCCAGCCGCCCGTGACGTACGACAGGGCGTACAGCGGGCCCCAGCTCCAGGCGGGGGCGCCGGTCAACTGCAAGGGCAGCGCGAGCAGGAAGAAGACGGTGGCCGCGGCGGCCCAGCGCGCCTCGGGGAGCGCGAGGGCACGGGTACGCCGCCGGGCCACCGGTCCGGTGCGTGCGGGCTTCGCCCGTTCGACCGGATGAGGCGCGAGCGTGGAGGTCATCAGGGGTCCTTCTGGCGGGGGGGCGCGTGGCACGTGGTGCCCACCATACAGGAACACATGAAGACTGATTCATGTCTTCATTCCCCATCAGGGTCCTGGGAGTTACCGGGGGCTGCCGGGGTCAGCGCACCTTGTCCTTCGCCTTGTAGTAGGCGCCGCCGAACGGCAGGAACCAGGCGGTGCCGTTGTAGAAGGGGACCGGGACTTTGGGGAAACCGAGCCCGCGCAGCGGGTTGGCCTCCGGGCGGCCGTCCATCATCTCGGCGACCGCGCGGCCCATGTAGGTGGCCATCTGGACGCCGTGGCCGCAGTAGCCCATCGAGTAGTAGAGGCCGTCGGCTTCGCCCGCGTGCGGGAGGCGGTCCCAGGAGAAGCCGACCATGCCACCCCACACGTAGTCGACCCGCACCCCCGCGAGCTGGGGGAAGATCTCGGTCATCTCGGCCTTCAGAACGTCGCCGCTCTTGATGTCGGAGGCCGGGTTGGACGGGGCGAAGCGGGCCCGGCCGCCGAAGGCGAGACGGTGGTCGGGGGTCAGGCGGATGTAGTGGCCGATGTTCTTGGAGTCGACCACCAGGCGGCCGTTCGGGATCAGTTCTTTCGCGCGGGCCTCCCCCAGCGGCTCGGTGACGATGATGAAGCTGCCGACGTTGATGAGCCGCTTGCGGAACCAGGGCATCGACTTGTCGGTGTAGGCGTCCGTGGCGGCCATCACCTGCTTGGCGCGGATGGTGCCGTTCAGGGTCTCGACGACGAAGCCGCCGCCCGGCAGCCGGGTGAGGCCGGTGGCCGCGTTGCGCTCGTGGATCTCCGCCCCGGCGCGTTCGGCGGCCTCGGCCAGACCGTGGACGTAACTGCCGACGTGCAGGGCGGCGCTCAGCGGGTCGAGCAGGGCGCCGTGGTAGTAGTCGGAGTTCAGTTCGGACTTCAGCTCCCCCCGGCTCAGCAGCCGGGTCTCGTGGCCGAAGTTCTCGGCCAGGTCGCGCTGGGTGGCCCGCATCGACGCGAAGTGCTGTGGCTTGAAGGCCACTCCGAGTCGGCCCGCGCGGTGGAAGTCGCAGTCGATCCGCTCGGTCCGGGTGATCTCCTCGACCACGTCGACCGCCTCGCGGAAGGCGTCGTACAACGCGCGGGCGCGCTCCTGGCCGTACCGTTTGCGAGCCTCGCCGACGCCGATGGTGAGGCCCTGGGTGCACATGCTGCCGTTGCGTCCGGAGGCGCCGGAGCCGACCTTGTCCTTCTCGACGAGGACGACCCGGGCTCCCTTGCGGGCGGCGTGGTAGGCGGTGGACAGGCCGGTGAGGCCGCCGCCGATCACCACCACGTCCGCCTCGTCGGGCAGGTCTTTGCGGGAACGGTCGGGCAGGGCGGGGGCGGTGTCGAGCCAGTAGGGGACCTGCTTCATGGCGTGCGTCCTCACATTCGTCCGGGGGGTCAGCAGCCGAGCAGCTTCGGCAGGCCCGTCATGTCGGGCAGCTCGTCGTACGGCTGGTAGTCGGCGCTGCCCGGGCGGCCGTAGCGGTTGATCCACACCCGGCGCCTCAGGCCGAGGTCACGGGTGGGGATGTGGTCGTACTCCCAGCCCTGGGCGGTGTGGATGACCTGGGACGGCTCGACGCCCATGGTCCGGAAGGCGTGCTCGAAGGTCTGCCGGTCCGGCTTGTAGGCGCCGGCCTGCTGGGCGGTGATGACGTGGTCGAACTCCACGCCGATGTTCTCGACGTTCCGCGCGATCAGGTCGTCGTCGGTGTTGGAGATGATGGCGATCTCGTACCTGCTCTTCAGCGCGCGCAGGGCGTCCGGGACCTCCGGGAAGGGGCCGAAGGTGGGGACCGCCTCCACGAGGGCGTCGCCGTCGGACTCCCGGTACTCCAGGCCGTGCAGGCGCATGGCGTTGCGCAGGCTGGAGTGCAGGACCTCGTAATAGGGACGGTAGGCCTCCAGAACGGCCTGGAAGCGCATGACGCGGAAGTCGTCGAGGAACTCGTCGACGTCCAGGTTGTCCAGGTCCAGCCGGTCCTCGAGGACCTTCAGGGTGGTCGGGCCGAGCTGGAAGTCGACCAGGGTTCCGTAGGCGTCGAAGGTGACGATCTCTCGCATGGTGTTCAGCCTCGTTTCGCGGGTTCTGTAAGGGGTGTCAGACGACACGTGCGCCGGGCGTGACGATCGCGTCGAGGGCGGCCAGGTCGGCCGCGTCGGGGATCCAGTCGGCCGCGGCCGCGTTGGCCGTGACCTGCGCCGGGGTCATGGCGCCGCAGATGACGGAGCCGACCGCGGGCAGCGCGGCCAGTCCGCCCACGGCGACCTGGAGGAGGGTCAGGCCGCGCTCCGCGCCGTACGCGGTGAGCGCTTCGGCCTTGTCGAGGGCGGCGTCGGTGAGCCAGCCCTGCCGCCAGGAGAGCCGGCTGCCGGGCGGGGGCTCCTCGCCACGCCGGTACTTGCCGCTGAGCAGGCCGTTGGCGAGCGGGTAGTACGGCAGGAGTCCCAGGCCGTGGCGCAGACAGGCCGGGATCAGGTCGTTCTCCACGCTCCGGTCGAGCAGGTGGTAGCGGGCCTGGGTGGAGACGAAGGCGTCGGTGAGCTGCTCGGCCGGGAGGTCGGAGCAGCCGATGTGGCCGATCTTGCCCTCGGCCACGAGTTCGCGCAGGGCGGCGACGGTCTCCTCCAGCGGGGTGAGGCCGTCCGGCTCGTGGTACTGGTACAGGTCGATCCGGTCCGTGCCGAGCCGTCGCAGGGAGGACTCGACGGCGAACCGGATGTAGGGGCGGGCGCCCCGCCTGCCGTACATGTCGGCCTCGGGGCCCATCTCCATGCCGAACTTGGTGGCGAGGACGACGTCGTCCCGATGCCCCTTGAGGGCGGCGCCGAGGAGGCGTTCACCGTCCCCGCGGGCACCGCCGCTCCCGCCGAACCCGCCGTACATGTCGGCGGTGTCGAACAGGGTGACCCCCGCGTCGAGGGCGGCGTGCACGACGGCCTTCGTGCCGTCCTCGTCGAGGCGGGAGCCGAAGTTGTTGCCGCCGACACCGACCACCGAGACGGCCGGGCCACGTTCACCGAGCGTGCGGTACCTCATGACCGGCTCCCGAACCCGATGCAGACGTTCTTGGTCTGGGTGTAGCTGTCGAGGGCTTCGAGGCCCTTCTCCCGGCCCCAGCCGCTGTGCTTGTAACCGCCGAAGGGCAGCTCGACGCCGGTGCCGACGCCGGTGGCGTTGACGTAGACCTGCCCGGCGCGGATGCCCTCGGCCAGGCGCATCGCCTGGTCGAGGTCACGGGTCCAGACGTAGGAGGACAGGCCGTACGGGCTGTCGTTGGCGATGTCCAGGGCCTCGGCGGCGTCGTCGAAGTCGATGACGGTGACGACGGGGCCGAAGATCTCCTCGCGGGCGCAGCGGGCCTGGTTGGTGAGGCCGGTGAGGACCGTCGGCTCGATGTAGTAGCCGTCGGCCAGCGCCGGGTCGGCCGGGGCACCGCCGCCGACCCGCGCCAGCGCGCCCTCCTGCCGGGCCAGTTCGAGGTAGCCCAGGACGCGGTCCCGCTGCCGGGCGGCGACCAGGGGCCCGATGTCCGGGTCCGTCAGGCCGGGGCCGACCCGCAGCGCGGCGACCTTCTCGACCAGCCGGTCGAGGAACTCCTCGGCCCCGCGCTGGAGCAGCAGCCGGGTTCCGGCGGAGCACATCTGGCCGGCGTTGCTGAACGAGGCGCCCAGGATCGCGGTCAGTGCCAGGTCGAAGTCGGCGTCGGCGAAGACGACGAACGGCGACTTGCCGCCCAGCTCGGTGACCGAGGGCACCACGTTGGCGGCGGCGGCCTGGGCGACCTTGACGCCGGTGGGCACCGAGCCGGTGAAGGTGACCTGGTCGATGCCGGGATGACCGGCGAGCGCGGCCCCCGTCGCGCCGTCGCCGGGAACGACGTTCAGCACGCCCGGCGGGAGACCGCACTCCAGGGCGATCCGGCCGATCTCCAGCGGGGTCAGCGGTGCTTCAGGCGACGGCTTGAGCACCACCGTGCAACCCGCGGCGAGGGCCGGGGCGGAGCCCCGGGCGGTGTTCTGGAGCGGGTAGTTGAACGGGATGATCTGGCCGGAGACCCCGATCGGCTCGCGGACGGTGTAGTCGATCAGGCCGGGGCCGAGGGGGATGGTCGTGCCGCCGAGCTTGTCCGCGGCACCCGCGTAGAACTCGAAGTAGCGGGCTGCCGCCTCGACATCGGCCCTGGCCTGGCTGAGCGGCTTGCCGACGTCCCGGCTCTCCAGCCGTGCCAGCCGTTCGCCCTCGCCGCGGACGGCCCCGGCGATCCGGTGCAGGAGCCGGGCCCGGTCGGCGGCGCGCGTCCGGGCCCATTCGGGTGCCGTGAACGCCGCGCGGGCGGCGGCGACCGCCTGGTCCACGTCCGCCGGCCCGGCGAGGGCCACCTCGGTGAAGGCCGTGCCGTCCGCCGGGTCGAGGACGGCGAAGGTGCGCCCGTCGGCGGCGGGAATCCGCTTGCCGTCGACGAGCAGCAGCCGGGTGTCGCCGCTCATGGCGTGATCTCCCCCTGCACCTCGCCGAAGATGACGACCTCGTCGCCCGGGCGCACCGTGCGGATCCGGCGCACCCAGAGGACGATGCCGTCCTGCGGGGCGCGGACCTCCTCCAGCGTGTTGCCGTAGTGGTCGACGATCGTGGCGATCAGGTCGCCTTCCTTGCAGCTCTCCCCCGGGTCGGCGTGTCCGACGAAGAAGCCGCCGGCGTCGGAGCGGGCGAAGGTGCCGGAGACGGCGGTGTAGGTGTCACGCAGCTCCGCGCTGCCGTCGATCATCTTCAGCTGCCGCAGGATGTTGCGGATCGAGTGGGCGTGCAGGGCGACGTTCTCCTCGCGGTAGGTGCCTCCGCCGACCTCGATGGTGATGGCCGGCTTGCCCGCCGCGAGGGTGGGGTGGCGGACCGTGCCGCCCCACTTGCCGCCCTTCCAGACCAGTTCGTGGCCGGCCGCCAGCGCGAGGTCGGTGGCCAGGTCCTCGTAGCCGCCCTGGAGGATGACCAGCGGGGCGATCTCACCGAAGGTGCCGCCGGTGTGCAGGTCCACGAGGGCGTCGACGGCCGGGACGACCTGCTCGACGAAGGTGGCAGCCAGGCGCAGCGAGTACGAACCGTCCGCGTCACCCGGGAAGATCCGGTTGAGGTTCAGGTGGTCGAGACCGCTGGTGCGGGCCGCCGCCTCGAACGCGGGGGTGTTCATGCAGGGGATGGCGACGAGCGTGCCGCGCAGGGAGGCCGGGTCGATCTCCGCGAGGACCCGGCGGACGGCCTCCTGGCCGTCGTACTCGTCGCCGTGCACGCCCGCGTCCACGCACAGCACCGGGCCGTCCTGGGTGCCGTTGACGACGATCAGCGGGATGCCGAGTTCCACGCCGTAGCTGCTGGTTCCGACCGGGATGAGGCCTTGGGCGCGCTCGCCGGGGGCGACGGTCAGCGGACCGATGGAGTACATGTCGTTCCTTTCAACGAACCCCTTCGGAAGAAGGGGGTCACAGGCGGGCGGAGGCCTCGTCGAGGGTGTCCGCGATGATCTCGGCGATACGGTCGAGGAGATGGCGGTCGCTGATCAGCGGGGGCGCGATCTGGACCAGCGGAGCGGCCCGGTTGTAGACACGGGCCAGCAGACCGGCCTCGCGCAGTCGGCGCGGGATCAGGTCGACGACCAGGTCGGCGCGTGCGCGGTCGCTGAAGCCGCCGTCCTCCTGGTCGCCGACGAGTTCGCAGGCGTAGAAGAAACCGGCGCCGCGGACGTCGCCGACGATCGGCAGGCCGGCGAGGGCGGCCATGCGCTCGGCCAGGTGGGTCTGGTGGTCACGGACGTTGTGCAGGATCCGGTCCCGCTCCATGATCTCCAGGCTGCGCAGGGCGATGGCCGCGCTCAGCGGGTGCCCGGCGAAGGTGTAGCCGTGGTTGAGGACCGCGCCCGGCCGGTTGATGACCTCGACGACCGCGTTGCTCACCAGGGTGGCGCCCATGGGGGCGTATCCGGCGGTGATGCCCTTGGCGACGGTGACGATGTCGGGGCGGGCGCCGTAGTGGTCACCGCCGAACCACTCCCCCAGCCGGCCGAAGGCGGTGATCACCTCGTCGGCGACGAGGAGGAAGCCGTAGCGGTCGGCGAGGGCGCGCAGACCCTGCCAGTAACCGGCCGGCGGGGTGATGCAGCCGCCGCGGTTCTGCACCGGCTCGGCGATCAGCATCGCGACGGTCTCCGGGCCCTCGGCCAGGACCGCTGCCTCCAGTTCGGCCAGCAGGCGGGCGGTGAACGTCTCGTCGTCGACGTACTCGGGGGCGAGTCCGAACCGGTTGGTGCTGGACACGAACCGGGTCTCGATCGCGCCGGGCCCGTACGGTTCCCGCAGCCCGGGGTCGTCGGTGAACGACAGGGCCCCGAGAGTCAGGCCGTGGTAGGCGCCGCGGCGGGCGACGGCCTTGGTGCGGCCTGTTTCGCCGCGCAGGGCGTGGTAGCGGCGGGCGATCTTCCAGGCGGTCTCGACGGCTTCGGCGCCGCCGCCGGAGAAGAAGGTGTGCTCGATGCCGGCGGGGGCGATCCGGGAGAGGTGCTCGGAGAGTTCGATGGCCGTCGGGTGCGCGGAGGAGGACCACAGCGGGCTGAAGCACAGTTCGCGCAGCTGACGGCCGGCGGCCTCGGCGAACTCGGGGGCGTAGGAGTAGCCGAGCTGGCAGCAGTACAGGCCGGAGAGGCCGTCGATGTAGCGCTTGCCGTCCGCGTCGTCGACGTAGGGACCCTCGCCGCGGCGGACGACGAAGAGGTTCTCGCCGTCCCGGCCGAGGGAGCCGTTGGGGGTCATGTTGAGGAGCAGGTGTCTGGCCGCGGTGGCGGACAGTCCGTCCGCCGGGGCCTGGGTGCTGAGGGTCATGAGGTCTCACTTCCGGCGGGGAGGCCCACCGCGGGCTCGGTCGGCAGCAGTCCCTGCTGCTTGCCGGAGCCGCTGAGCCGGCGCGCCACGCCGACCAGGGCGAGGCCCACGACGGCGACCGCGATGAGGATCGCGCTGACGGCGGTCACCGACGGGTCGACGTTGTACTGGAGGACGTTGAACACCTGGACCGGCAGGGTCACGGTGTCCACCGAGGACAGGAACTGCGAGATGAAGAACTCGTCGAAGCTGGTGATGAAGGAGAAGATCGCGGCGGCGACCATGCCGGGCATGGCCAGCGGGAGGGTGACGCGCCGCCAGACGGTCAGCCGGCCGGCGCCCATGCTGGCCGCGGCGTCCTCCAGGCGTTCGTCGATGCCCTTCAGCGTGGCCATGAGGATCATCACCGCGATGGGCGAGGCCAGGACGGTGTGGCCGAGGGCGATGGCGATGGGGCTGCCGAGCATCGCGGCCGGTTCGAAGAGCAGGAACAGGCCGAGCGCGATGACGACTTGCGGGATCACGAGGGGGGCGAGGACCAGGCCGTAGACCGCCGAGCGCAGCGGGAGGTCGCTGCGGACGAGGGCGGTGGCCGCCGTCATGCCCAGGAACAGGGAGAAGACCGTGGTCAGGGAGGCGACCAGGGCACTCAGGGAGAGCGCGGCCGGCCACTTGCTGCCGTCGGCGAGCAGTTGCTTGTACCAGCCGAACGTCCAGGCGCTGGGCGGGAAGTTGCCGAAGGCGTCCTTGCCGAAGGAGGTGACCACGATGACGACGATCGGCAGGACCAGGAACAGCAGGATGAGCGTGGCCAGGACGGCCAGGGTGACGCGTCCGGCCAGGGTGGGGCGCAACTCGATCATGATGCCGTCCCCCGCTTCCGCAGGGCCTCGCCGGCCGACTTGAGCAGCCTGAGCAGCAGCAGTCCGGCGAAGGTGAGCAGCAGCAGGATGATGCCGAGGGCCGAGGCGCCGTTCCACTGGTTCTGCTTCATGACCTGCTCGTCGATGAGCGAGGCGACCATGGTCTGCTTCTCGCCGCCCATCAGGGCGGGGGTGAGGTAGTAGCCCAGGCAGAGGATGAAGCACAGGACACCGGCGTTGACCAGGCCGGGGGCCACCAGAGGCACGTAGACCCGGCGGAAGATGGTGATCCGTCCGGCACCCATGCTGGCCGCTGCGGCCAGCAGCCGACGGTCGATGCCCTTCATCACGGCGTACAGCAGCAGCACGGTGTACGGCAGCATCACGGCGGTGGTGCCGATGACGACGCCGATCTCGTTGTAGAGCAGCTGGAAGGGCGCGCCCGGGAAGTGGACGCCCGTCAGGATGTTGTTCACGACGCCGTTGTCGCCGAGCAGGATGATCCAGCCGTAGGTGCGCACCAGCGCGCTGATGAAGTGCGGGACGACGACGACCAGCATCGCCAGTCCCGCCCACAGCGGCTTGAGCCGGGAGATGGCCGAGGCCAGGGCGAAGCCGACGACCAGGCTGATGAGCGAGGTCTCGGCGGAGATGCGCAGGGTGGTGAGCAGGATCTCCAGGTTGGCGCCGCGGAAGGCGTCGGCGTACCAGTGGAGGGTGAAGCCGCCGGTGCCGGTCTTGAGGCTCAGCATCAGGGTGCTGAAGATCGGATAGACGAAGAGGATCAGCAGGTAGACGACGACGGGCGCGGCGTTCAGGAGTCCGAAGCGGGTGCGGCGGTCGGACAGCGCGTGTCCCCTTCGTTTCTTGTGGGGCACCGGTGCGACGGAGCGGGACGCGGGAGCGAGCACGGCCACGGCTCTCACTCCCCGTTTTCCGTGTCGGTGAAGACGCTGACGTTCGCGGGGTCCGCGGTGAGTCCGACGCGCTCGCCGACGGTGGGGGCGCGTCCGGAGGGCAGTTCCAGCCGTACGAGTTCGGTGTCCGCGCCGCCCATGGGGCGGACGGTGACGCGGACGAGTGTGCCGACGTAGGTGACCGAGTCGACGGTGCCGGTACAGAACCCCTCGTGGGGCGGGCACAGGGTGAGCCGGCCGGGCTGGATCGCCGCGCGCACCCGCGCGCCGTCCGGGACGGCCTGCGGGCGGGCCCTGATCAGGCCGCCGGTGTCGAGCCGGACGGTGGTGCTCTCGGCGGTCTGCTCCTCCAGGCGGCCGGGGAGGAAGTTGGCGGCGCCGAGGAAGTCGGCGACGAACGGGGTGCGCGGGCGCTCGAAGAGCTCCTGCGGGGTGTCGAACTGGTCGATCCGCCCGTCCCGCATGACCGCGATGCGGTCGGAGAGTACCAGGGCCTCTTCCTGGTCGTGCGTCACGTAGATGACGGTCAGGCCGAGTTCCTGCTGGATGCGCTTGATCTCGGTCTGGAGCTGGTCGCGCAGCTTCTTGTCGAGGGCGCCGAGCGGTTCGTCCATCAGGATGACCGGGGGCCGGTACACCAGGGCGCGGCAGAGCGCGACGCGTTGTTGCTGGCCGCCGGACAGCTCGCGCGGGCGGCGGCGGGCCATGGCGGACAGGCCCGCCATCTCCAGGGTCTCGCCGACCCGGCGGCGCTGTTCGGCCTTCGGCACGCCACGCAGGGTCAGCGGGAAGGCGACGTTGTCCCACACCGTCATGTGCGGGAAGAGCAGGTACTGCTGGAAGACGAAGCCCAGACCGCGTTTCTGCGGGGCGAGGCGGGTGACGTCACGGCCGCCGACGACGATGCTGCCGGAGTCGGGCTCGCAGAACCCGGCGATCATCATCAGGGTGGTGGTCTTGCCGGAGCCCGACGCGCCCAGGAAGGTGACGAACTCCCCCGCGGCGATCTCCATGGAGACCTCGTCCACGGCGGTGACGCCGGCGTAGGTCTTGCGGAGCCGGGTGACGGACAGGGGTTTTCCGGTGCCGGCCGCGGGCGGTGGGGCGGCGAGCGAGGGCTCGGGCATCACGTCGGTCTCAGGCATGCGTCCACTCCTGCCAGCGCTTGGAGACGGCGTCCTGGTTCTTGATCCACCACTCGACGTCCAGGTCGAAGCCGTTCTTCAGGTGTGCGGGCGAGCTGGCGAGGTTCTCGGCGGTGGCGGGCTTGAGTTTCTTGTAGGCGGCGGGCACGGAGGGGGCCATCGGGTAGAGCTCGGCGTAGGCGGCCTGTACCTCGGGGCGCAGCGAGAAGTCGATGAGCCGGTAGGCGGCGTCGAGGTTGGCGGCTCCCTTGGGGATACCGAGCGCGTTGCTCTGGCGGCGGGCGCCGTTCCATCCGTACGCGAGCGGCGCACCGCCCTTGATCAGCGCGTCGAGGCGGCCGTGCCAGACGCTGGAGGCGTCGACCTCCTTGCGGCCCAGCAGCACGCCGGGCAGGGCGCCGGTGTCCCAGAACTTCCGGACGTGGGACTTGATCTCGCTGAGGACCTTGAAGGCCCGGTCCACGTCCAGCGGGTACAGCTTGTCGAGCGGTACGCCGTCGGCGAGGAGGGCGAACTCCAGCTCGGGCAGGTCGGCGTCCAGGGCCTGGAGGGCACGGTTGCCGGGGAAGGCCTTGGTGTCCCAGAAGTCGGCCCAGGAGGAAGGTTTCTTCCCTCCGAACGCGTCCGTGCGGTACGCCATCACGCTGGCCCAGTAGTTCTTGCCGACGGCGTTGGTGGTGACCAGGTTCTCGGCGATGCCGGCCTTCTTGAAGTTCTTCAGCCGGTCGTGGTCCAGTTCCTCGGTGGCGCTCTCCTTGTGGAAGAGCACGAAGTCGGCCATCGAGTCGTCGATGACGTCGAACTCGGGGCGGCCCTGCTTGATCTGGGCGAGCATCTGGGCGTACTGGATGTTCACCACCTTGACCTGGATGCCGGTCTCCTTGGTGAACGGCTCGTAGATCGCCTGCTGGTTGGCGTCGCCGTAGGAGCCGCCGCTGTTGCGGACGACCAGTGTCTTGGAGCCTTTGCCACCGGATCCGGCCGCGGCCCGGCTGGTGCCGGTGCCACAGCCGCTGAGGGCGGTCGCGGCGGCGAGACCCGCCGTCGCTCCGCCGACTCCGCGCAGGAAGAGCCGGCGGTCCATCCGCGCGCCACGCGGTAGAGCCGCATGTCGATTCGTCATCGTGTGCCTCCTGGGGTGGTGCTACGGGGGAAGAAGGGGGGCGGCCGGGGTGGGGGTTTACGCGGGGGTGTCCGTCGCTTCGGGCGCGGCGCCCAGGCCGGGGGTACTGAGGGAGTCGGGGCGGGCGGCCGTGGCGGGGTCCCAGGGGACGGCGAGGGCGGCCAGTTCGTCGCCTTCGGTGACGGTCAGGCCGTGCATGCCGTAGAAGATGCGGCCGCCGGCCGGGGCGTGGACGGGGTGCTCGCGGCCGTCGGCCGGGGCGACGATGTGGCCGAGGACATCGCCCTCGGCGACCTCGCCGATGACGTCGGCGTCGAAGGAGAACTGCGGGTACCACAGTCCCGTGGCCTCGGCCGTGACCC
This sequence comes from Streptomyces sp. NPDC006372, assembly GCF_040612515.1. Lineage (NCBI taxonomy): Bacteria > Bacillati > Actinomycetota > Actinomycetes > Kitasatosporales > Streptomycetaceae > Streptomyces > Streptomyces sp. NPDC006372. Next base: position 49,239 of record NZ_JBEXQJ010000036.1, read on the forward strand.
CGGCGGACCAGACCCATTCACGGATCGGGGCCGGCACGGAGCCGTCCGGTTCGAGCACGCCCAGGTGGCGCAGAGCCCCGAGCAGGCCGTCGACGCGGTGCAGGGCCGTTGCCTCGTCGCGCTGTCCGAGTTCGCCCACTTCGACGAGGACGGCCGAGATGCCACGGCGGGCGGCGGCGGCATGGCTGTTGCCGCCCTCGGCCGTCAGTCCGAGGATGACGTCCTCGACGCCGAAGGAGCCCGCCAGTCCGGCCGTTGCCTTGTCGAGGTCCGGGTCGCCGGTGAGGCGGTAGCCGACGAAGTCCCTCAGGACCTGGTCGATACCGCCGCAGTGCAGATCGATATAGGTGTCGGCGCCGTCGATCAGGTGGGCGAAGAGCCAGGCGGCGAGCCGCTCGGTGGGGCCGCCGTCCGGGTCGCCGGGGAAGACGCGGTTGATGTTCACGCCGTCGAGCGGGGAGACGCCCAGCCTGCCCTGGTACACGGCGGGCGGGTTGGCGACCGGACAGATGACGAGCTGTCCGCGTACCCGGCCCGGTTCCAGCAGGTTCGTCAGTCGTGTCGCGGCGTCGACGGGGGTGAACTCGCCGCCGTGCACGCCGGCGGTGATGACGACCCGGGGGCCGGGGCGGGCGCCGTTGACCAGGGTCAGCGGGATGTCGAGGGTGAGGGCGCCGAGGTCGGCGCGGACGGTGCCACGTGTCTTGGTGCCGGGCCCGGCCGTGAGGGAGCCGACGGACAGGGTGGTGTCGTTCATGGTCATGCCTCCGTGCGGCCGACGGTCGAGAGGAAGCCGATGGGCTGGGCGGAGGTCCCGTCCAGGGCGAGATCCGCGGCGATGTCGCCGAAGGCGGGCGAGAGTTTGAAGCCGTGTCCGGAGAAGCCGGCGAGCAGGACGACGTTCTCGGCGCCGGGCAGCGGGCCGACGAGCGGTCGGCTGCTCTCGGTGTAGCCCTCCATGTAGACGGAGAGCCGGACGGGGTCGGGGTGCAGGTCCGGCAGGTAGCGACCCATGAGCTCGGTGAAGATCCCCAGTTCCTCGGGCCCCACGGTGCGGTCCAGCCGGTTCGGGTCGCCGGCCGGGAGGTGCAGCGCGCGGGACAGGCCGAGCTTGACGGAGATGCCGTCCGGGGAGGGCAGGCCGTAGCAGTGGGTGGGTGCCGTGCGGATGAAGGCGGGGCGTTCCTCGCCGGACCAGGCGTCGGTGGTGGGCACGTACCAGGCGCTGACGAGACGGCGGACGTCGACGTCCCAGGGCAGGTCGGGCAGCAGGTCGTTGACCCAGGGGCCGGGGGTGACGACGGCCGTGTCGAAGCGTTCGCTTCCGGTGTCGGTGCGGATCTCCACGCCGTTCGCGTGGGGAACGATCTCGCGGACCGTGGTGTACCGGTGGATGGCGGCGCCCAGCTGCTCGGCCCGGCGGGCGGCGGTCTGGATCGTCAGCTCCGGGCGGATGAACCCGGCCCGGCGGTCGAGCACGGCGGCGTCGCCGTCCTCGATCCGGTACTGCGGGAAACGCTTGGCGAGCGCCTCGGTGTCGAGCACCTCGTGGTCGAGGCCGTGCTCGGCGATGGACTGCAGGACGGTGGCCATCTGCTGGTGCTCCGCGGGCCCCATCAGCAGACAGCCGGTCAGGCGGCGCAGCTCGCGACCGGTCTCCTGCTGGAGCCGCTCCCAGAGGGCGTCCGCGTGCTGGAGCAGCGGCACGTACCGGGAGTCCTCGAAGTGGGCGCTGCGGAAGATGCGGGTCTCGCCGCCGGCGGCGCCGCGGTCGTGGCCGGGTGCGTAGCGGTCGTAGCCGACGACCTCCGCGCCGCGGGCCGCGAGTCGCCAGGCGGCCTGGCTGCCCATCGTTCCGACGCCGACGACGGCGACGCGCTTCCTGGCAGCTGACACAGGGCTTTCCTTTCGTATCGCCGGGGCGCAAGCTGAGCCCTGGCGTGAGGCTGTCGATTCGAGGAGGTTCAGGCGGAGACCGGGCTCTTCGGAGGCCTCCGGCCGTATTCGCCCCGTTCTCGGAGTCCGGCTCGCCTCTCGGGGTCTTCCGGAGGGCCGTGCCACATTGTGGAATGCTGTGCTAGAATCTGGCACAGAGAATGGCAGTGGCACTCAGGGGAGTCAAGAGGGTGCCGGCTGGAAGTTCCGAGGATTAACAGGGGGAAACCGGATGGAAATGAAGAGCGTCACCAGGTCGCTGCGCATCCTCGAAGCGGTGGCCCAGCATCAGCCGGTGACCGTCGGCGAGCTGACCAAGCTCTTCGGCCTGCCGAAATCGACCGTGCAGCGCACCCTGGTCACCCTGGCGGAGGCGGGCTGGCTGCGCGCCAACCGCAGGGACACCACCCGCTGGGAGATCGGCGCCCGCGTGCTGGCCGTGCGCCCCGCCGCCCTCCAGGGGTCCAGCCTCTTCGCCGCCGCCCGCGAACCCATGATCCGGCTCCGCGACGCGGTCAACGAGACCATCCACCTCTCCGTCCCCGACGCGCTGCAGTGCATGGTCGTCGTGGACCGCGTCGACTGCGACCATCCGGTACGGACCTTCCACACCATCGGCGACACCTCACCCCTGCACGCCACCGCCGCCGGCCGCGCCGTCCTCGCCCACCTGCCCAAGCAGGACGTCGAAGAGCTCATCGCCCGAGGCCTCGAGCGCTTCAGTGACACGACCCCGGCCGAGCCCGACGCCCTGCGCGCCGAGCTGGACCGGATTCGCATCGAGGGCTACTCGGTCAACCAGAACCAGTACCGGCCGGGCGTCTGCGCCGTCGCCGCGCCCGTCCTCGACGAGGAGGGCACGCCGCTGGCCACGGTGGCGATCTCGATGCCCGACTCGCGGTACGACACCGAGCGGCTTCCCGAATGGGGCCGCCTGGCCGCCGACACGGCGGCGGAGATCACGGGACGGCGCATGGGCGCCTGAACGCCACGCACCGGCAGGGGCCGGCCGTACGCACTCGCGTACGGCCAGCCCCTGCGCGTGCAGCGGTCGCCGCCCCGCCCCGCTCAGGGGGGGAGGGAGCGGGAGGCGGGGCGGCCGCACCACGCGGCGGGGTGAGCGCAGTCAGGGCGCTACCGCTGTCCAACGCCGCGCGGCACCGGACTCCGAGGCGTGCCGTATTGTGGAACGCCATGCTAGAATCCGGCACGATCATGCCTGTGGCTCCGGAAGGGGTCAAGAGGTGAGCGGGAGAAATCCACGGAACCGACGGGACTTCGGATGGAAATGAAGAGCGTCACGAGGTCGCTGCGCATCCTCGAAGCGGTAGCCCAGCACCAGCCGGTGACCGTCGGCGAGCTGACCAAGCTCTTCGGCCTGCCGAAGTCGACCGTGCAGCGCACCCTGGTCACGCTCAACGAGGCGGGCTGGCTGCGCGCCAACCGCAGGGACACCACCCGCTGGGAGATCGGCGCCCGCGTGCTGGCCGTACGGCCCGCCGCCCTCCAGGGCTCCAGCCTCTTCGCCGCCGCCCGCGAACCCATGATCCGGCTCCGGGACGCGGTCAACGAGACCATCCACCTCTCCGTCCCCGACGCCCTGTACGGAATGGTGGTCGTCGACCGCGTCGACTGCGACCACCCCGTACGGACCTTCCACGCCATCGGCGACACCTCGCCGATGCACGCCACCGCGACCGGCCACGCGATCCTCGCCCACCTGCCGAAGTCCGAGGTCGACGAGCTCGTGGCCGGCGGACTCGAACGCTACGGCGAGGAGACCATCACGGACCCCGCCGAGCTACGCGCCGAGCTCGGACGGGTCAGGGAGCGGGGATACTCCGTCAACCACAACCACTTCCGCCCGGGTGTCTGCGCGATCGCCGCGCCCGTTCTGGACGGCGACGGCACACCGCTGGCCACGGTGGCCGTCTCCCTGCCCGACTCCCGTTTCGAGCCCGCCCGGCTCGACGGGCTGGGCAGGCTGGTGACCGGCACCGCGGCCGAGATCACCGCCCGCCACCTGGGCTGACCTTCGCCCCGGCCTTCACCGCACCGGCACGGCCAGGTACTGGTACTCCAGGAACTCGTCGATCCCGACCCGTCCGCCCTCGCGGCCGAGCCCGGACTGCTTGACGCCGCCGAAGGGCGCGGCGGGGTTGGAGACGAGGCCGGTGTTGAGTCCGACCATGCCGACTTCCAGGCGTTCGCTGACGCGCAGGCCGCGGTCCAGGCCCTCGGTGAACACGTAGCCGACCAGACCCCAGGGTGTGTCGTTGGCGCGGCTCACCACCTCGTCCTCGTCGTCGAAGGTGAGGATCGCGGCGACCGGCCCGAAGATCTCGGTGTCCATCAGGCGGCTCTCGGGAGAGACACCGGCGAGCACGGTCGGCGGGTAGAAGCAGCCCGGCCCCTCCGGCGTACGGCCGCCCACCAGCACCTGGGCACCGCGTTCCACCGCGTCCGCGACCAGTTCCTCGACCTTGCCGCGTCCGGCGGCGTCGATCAGCGGCCCGACGTCCACGCCGTCCCGGGTGCCGGGGCCCACCACCAGCGCGCCCATCCGCTCGGCGAGCCGCTGCCCGAACTCGTCGGCCACGGACCGGTGCACGAAGAAGCGGTTCGCGGCGGTGCAGGCCTCGCCCATGTTGCGCATCTTGGCGACCATGGCGCCGTCCACGGCCACGTCCAGGTCGGCGTCGTCGAAGACGATGAAGGGGGCGTTGCCGCCCAGCTCCATCGAGGTGCGTACGACGGTGTCGGCACACTGGGCGAGCAGCAGCCGGCCGACGGCCGTGGAGCCGGTGAAGGACAGCTTGCGGATCCGGCCGCCGCGCAGGAGGGGTTCGCACACCTCGCCGGCGCGGGAGGTGGTGACGACGTTCAGCACGCCGTCCGGCAGCCCGGCCTCCTTGAGGATGCCGGCCAGGGCGAGGCTGGACAGCGGGGTCTGCGGGGCCGGCTTGAGGATCATCGTGCAGCCCGCGGCGATCGCCGGACCGATCTTGCGGGTGCCCATGGCCAGCGGGAAGTTCCACGGCGTGATCAGCAGGCAGGGGCCGACCGGGCGGCGGGAGAGCAGCATGCGGTTCCGGCCGTCGGGCAGGATGCCGCAGCCGCCGTCGATGCGGACGGCCTCCTCGGAGAACCAGCGGAAGAACTCGGCGGCGTAGGCCACCTCTCCCCTGGCCTCGGCGAGCGGCTTGCCCATCTCCGACGTCATCAGCCGGGCGAGCTCGTCGGTGCGCTCCAGGATCAGCTCGTGGGCGCGGCGCAGGATCTCGCTGCGGGCCCGGGGCGCGGTGCGGGCCCAGTCCTGCTGCGCCTGGACGGCCGCCTCCTCCGCGAGCCGGGCGTCCTTCGGCCCCGCGTCGGCGACGTGGCAGAGGGTCTCGCCGGTCGCGGGGTCGTCGACGGGCAGGGTGGCGCCGTCCGCGGCATCCACCCAGGCCCCGCCGATGAACAACTGGTTCAGAACGTCGGTCATGGTGTCTCTCCTGGAAGATCGGCGGCGGGGTCGAGGAGTTCGGCGAGGTGCAGGGCACGGACACCCCGGTAACCGGCGAGGTGGTCGATCTGGGTGGCGCAGCTGAAGCCGTCGGCGACGACGGTGCGTCCTTCGAGGGCGTCGAGACGGGGCTTGAGGGCGAGGTCCGCGACGGCCATGGAGGTGTCGTAGTGCTCCGCTTCGAAGCCGAAGTTCCCGGCGAGTCCGCAGCAGCCCTCGGCCTCGTCGACATCGCGCACACCGAGGCGGCGCAACAGGTCAGCCGGACGGCGGCCCTTGAAGCCGGCGTACTCGTGGCAGTGGGTCTGGAGCACCAGGGTCTCGGGCAGCGGTGGCGGTGTCCACCTCTGGTCGGCCAGCTCGGTCAGCGCGCCGGTGAAGGTGTGGACGCGGCCGGCGACGCGTCGCGCGGCCTCGGTGCCGAGCAGTTCGGGCACGTCGCGTTTGAGTGCGGCCGCGCAGCTCGGCTCGGCCACGACGATCGGCCGGTCGTCGCCGTCGTCGAGGGCGGCGACGGTACGGGACATGACCCGGCGGGCCGTACCCAGCTGGCCGGTGCTGACCCAGGTCAGGCCGCAGCACAGGCCGTCCCGGGGAGCGCAGGGGACCCCGGCGCCGGCGAGGACGCGGCTCGCGGCGCCCGCGACCCCGGGACGGAAGGCGCGGGTGAAGCTGTCGACGAAGAGCAGGGCCCTGGCCGGTTCACCGGTTCGCGCCGTGCGCAGGGCCCGGCGCAGCGCGTGCCGGGAGGCGAAAGCCGGGATCCGGCGCCTGGTGGTCACGCCGCCGAGACGGGCGAGCAGCCGGCCGAGGGGGCCGCGCAGCAGCGCGTTGACGGGGCGGGCGGCGTATCCGGCGAGTGCCGAGGTCAGCGGCAGCCAGCCGAGTGAGTAGTGGGAGCGGGGCCGCAGGCGTCCCTTGTAGTGCTGGTGGAGGAACTCCGCCTTGTAGGTGGCCATGTCGACGCCGACCGGGCAGTCGCTGGAGCAGGCCTTGCAGGACAGGCACAGGTCGAGGGCGTCGCGCACTTCGGTGGAGCGCCAGCCGTCCTGGACGGTCTCGCCGCGCACCATCTCCTGGAGCAGACGGGCCCGGCCGCGGGTGGAGTCGTTCTCCTCGCCCGTGGCGCGGTAGCTCGGGCACATCACCCCGCCCGCGTCGCTGCGGCAGCGGCCGATCCCGACGCAGCGGCGTACCGCGCCCGCGAGACCGTCTTCGTCGTGCGGGAACGTGAACGACGTGTCCACGAGCGGCAGTTCACGCAACGCGAGGTCCGCGTCCAGCGGGGCGGGATCGACGATGACGCCGGGGTTCAGCAGCCCGTCGGGGTCGAAGGCCCGCTTGAACGCGGTGAACGCGGCGATCATGCGGTGGCTGTACATGACCTGGAGCAGCTCACCGCGGGCCCGCCCGTCGCCGTGCTCGCCCGACAGCGTGCCGCCGTGCTCGACGACCAGGGCCGCCGCCTCGGTGAGGAAACGCCGCATGGCCGCCTGCCCGGGCTCGCTCGCAGGGTCGAAGTCGATCCGCACGTGCACGCAGCCCGCGCCGAAATGCCCGTACAGCACACCCGTCAGCCCGTGCGAGGCCAGCAGCTTGCGGAAGTCGCGCAGGTAGGCGGCGAGGTGCTCGGGCGCGACGGCCGCGTCCTCCCAGCCGGGCCAGGACTCTCCCCCATCGTCGACCAGGCGGGCGGCGAGTCCGGCTCCGTCCTCACGCACCCGCCACAGCGAACGCCGCTCCGCCGCGCTCTCGACGACCCGGCCGCCGGTCATGCGGCCCCGGGCCTCGAGCGCGTCGAGCAGTTCGGCGGCGCGGGCGGTCACCGAGGCCCGGTCGTCGCCCTCGAGTTCGACGTAGAGCCAGGCGCGCCCCTGCGGAAGCCCCGTGACGGAGTCCGGGCCCCGGCGGGCGCGCATGGTGGCCACGATCGCCTCGTCCATGCCCTCCACGGCGCTGGGCGACCAGCGCAGGATCTCCGGCACGTCCTCGGCCGCCTCGACCACGTCGTCGTAGCCGAGGGTGAGCAGCGCCGAAGCCTGTGCGGTCGCCACCAGGCGGACCGTCGCGGCGGTGACGACCGCACAGGTGCCCTCGGTGCCCACCAGGGCACGGGCCAGGTCGAAGCCGTTCTCCGGCAGCAGGTGATGCAGCTGGTAGCCGGAGACCTGGCGCGGAATGCGGCCCAGCTCGGTGCGGATCGGCGCCAGGTTCTCCTCGACCAGGCGTCGCAGGTCCGCTTCGAGCCGGGCGACGAGGCCGGTGTCCCCGGGGTCCACCGGATGCAGCCCGCGGTGGTCGGCCACCGCCCGCACGCCGTCCGCCGTCACGATCTCCAGCGCCTCGACGTGCCCGCTGGTCCGCCCGTCGCGCACCGACCGGTTGCCGCACGCGTCGTTGCCGATCATGCCGCCGAGCGTGCAGCGGCTGTGCGACGACGGATCCGGCCCGAAGTCCAGCCCGTGCGGGGCGGTCGCACCGCGCAGCGCGTCCAGGACGGCACCGGACTCGACACGGGCGGTACGCGCCTCGACGTCGATGTCCAGGATCCGGTTCATGTGCCGGGAGAAGTCCAGGACGACACCGGCTCCCACGGCGTTGCCGGCCATGCTCGTGCCACCGCCCCGGGCGGTGACCGGGACGCCCGCCTCGCGGCAGGCCCGCAGCACCGCGACCACGTCGTCGGCGGTGCGCGGGAAGGCCACGGCCCGGGGCGGGACGCGGTAGTTGGAGGCGTCGTAGGCGTAGGGGCCCGTCGCCCCCGGCCCGGTCTCCACCCGCAGGCCGGGCGCGATCTCGGCGAGACGGGCCGTCAGACCCGCCGGGCCGCGGGGGGCGGTGGTCATCGGTCCGCGGCTCCCGACGTGCCGGCCTCGACCGCCTTCGCCCAGGCCTGGAGACCCTCGTCCACGCCCGTCTCGTCGATCACGAGGGCCGGGATCATCCGGACCACCTGGTTCCACGCGCCGCAGAGCAGCAGGAGCAGGCCCTCGTCGACGGCGGCGCGCTGCACGCGGGCGGCGGTCGCGGGGTCCGGGTCGCCGTCCTCGGTGACGAACTCGGTGGCCAGCATAAGACCGAGGCCGCGGACGTCGCCGATGCCCGGCGTCCGCTCGGCCACCGCCTCCAGGCCCCGGCGCAGCCGCTCGCCCATCGCCTCCGCGTTCTCGACAAGTTTCTCGTCGCGTACGACGTCGAGGGTCGCGCAGGCCGCGGCGCAGGCGACGGCGTTGGCACCGTACGTGCCGCCCTGCGAGCCGGGCCACGCCTTCGTCATCAGTTCCTCGGAGGCGGCGATCCCGGACAGCGGGAAGCCGCTGGCCAGGCCCTTGGCGGTGACGAGGATGTCCGGGGTGACGCCGAAGTGGTCGTGACCCCAGAAGCGCCCGGTGCGGCCGACGCCGGTCTGCACCTCGTCGAGGATCAGCAGGAAGCCGTGCCGGTCCGCCCGCTCCCGCAGCCCTTCCAGGAAGGCGCGGTTCGCGGGCACGTACCCGCCCTCGCCGAGCACCGGTTCGACGATGATCGCGGCCGTGTCGGCGGGCGAGGAGATCGTCTGCAGGGTGTAGTCGAGTTCCTTCAGCGCGAAGCGGGTGGCGGTCTCCTCGTCCCAGCCGTAGCGGAAGGCCGTCGGGAACGGAGTGACGACCACGCCGCTCATCAGCGGGGAGAAGCCGGACCGGAAGCGGACGCCGGAGGTGGTCATCGAGGCGGCTGCGACCGTACGGCCGTGGAAACCACCGTGGCAGACCAGGACGTTGGGCCGGCCGGTGGCCTGGCGGGCCAGCCGCAGTGCCGCCTCGACGGCCTCGCTGCCGGAGTTGGTGAAGAACAGGCTGTCCAGGCCGGCCGGCAGGACCTCGCCGAGCTTGTCGACGAGGCGGCGCAGCGGCTGGTGCATGACGGTCGTGTACTGGCCGTGGATCAGCGTGCCCACCTGCTCCTGCGCCGCCGCCACGACCTTGGGGTGGCAGTGCCCGGTGCTGGTGACGCCGATCCCGGCGGTGAAGTCGAGGTAGCGGCGGCCGTCCTCACCGTAGAGGTGGACGCCCTCGCCCCTGGTCGCCACCACGGGCGTGGCCTGGCGAAGCTGCGGCGACAGTGCGGTCATGTTCGTCTCCCGGCCTGCGTCGAGGTCTGCTTGCGGTGATCTGCCGTGCTGGTCCGACACTGCGAGCATCCAGGCCGCTGCGGACGGCGACAACGCGTGATGTGTCCGGTGGGCACACGTTGTTCGGACGTTGTGTCAACCCGCGGGCCGATCAGGTACCCGGCCCCCCTGGCGTGGGTAGCTCTTGCGCAGGTCAGCGCCGCTTGTCAGAGTGACCGGGCACCCTTGGAGGCACCGTGCACGACAACCCCCCGAAGGCTCCTCCGCCCGCCCCGGACGACCGTGACCCCGCTCCGTCCGGACGCCCGCCGACCGTGGCCGACGTGCTGGCCCTGCCCGTCCTGGCCGCCGGGCAGCCCCAGGTGGTCGCGGGGCTGGCCCAGCTGGACCGGCCGGTGCGCTGGGTGCACATCACCGAGCTGACGGACCCCGCCTCCTTCCTCAAGGGCGGCGAGCTGGTCCTGACCACCGGCATGCCCCTGCCCGAGGACGCCGCGGGTGTCCGCCGGTACGTCGACGAACTCACGGAGGTGGGCGCCGCCGCCCTGGTGATCGAGCTGGTGCGGCGCTACCACCGCCCTCCCGACGCCCTGGTCCAGGCCTGCCGGGTCCGGGGGCTTCCCCTGGTCACCCTCGCCCGGGACGTCAACTTCCTGGAGGTCACCCAGGTCGTTCACGCCCTCATCCTCGGCAGCCAGGCCGACGCGATGCGCCGGACGCAGCGGATCCACGAGGCGTTCACCGCCCTGACGCTGCGCGGCGCCGGACCGGAGGACGTGGTGCGCGCGGCGGCGGAGATGAGCGGCCGGACGATCGTCCTGGAGAACCTGGCACACCAGGCGCTGCTGTGCGAGCCGTCGGGGAGCACGGTGGAGGAGGCGCTCGCCGACTGGGAGCGGCGCTCCCGGGCGGCCGAGCCCGCAGACCACACCGAGGTGGGCGGCCCGGAGGGCTGGCTCACCGCGCCGGTCTCCTACCAGGGCGAACGCTGGGGCCGTCTGGCCATGCTCCGGCCTCCCGGCGAGGGGCCGGGCTTCGGGCCGGAGCACGTCACGGTCCTGGAGCGGACGGCGATGGCGCTGACCGTCGCCCGGCTGATCCATTCCACGCCCTGGGAGCACACGGCGCACCGCGGCGCCCTGCGGGAGCTGGCGGAGCAGCGCCACCACTCCCCCGAGGACGCCCGCGCCCGCTGCGCCGCGCTGGGCCTGCCCACCGAGGACAGCCGTTTCGTGGCGATCCTCGTCGACCTGGGCCCCGGCGCCGGCGGAGCCGAAGTGGAGACCCGGCTGTACCAGGACCTCAGGTCGTCGGGGATCCCAGCGCTGGTCGGCGAGCTCTCCCCCGGCCGTCTCGGCGTCCTGCCGGCCCTGCGGCCCGCCCAGCCCTGGCGCCCCGTGGCCGAACGCCTGAGCCGTACCGCGCTGGGTCTGGCTCCGGGGGCGATCGTGAGCGCGGGCTCGGGGGTGACGGACCTGGCCGACACCGCGCGCTCCTTCCGGGAGGCCGCGCGGGTCCTGGAGGCCACCCCGCCCGGTCAGCCGCTCCCCCCGGACCGCTCCTTCCACGAGCTGCCGGACGTCGATCTGCGCCGCCTGCTCTACGCCCTGCGCGAGGACACCCGCGTCCAGGACTACACCGAACGCCGGCTCGGCCGGCTCATCGACCACGACACCCGGCACGGCACCGACCTGCTGACGACCCTCGGCCACTACCTCGACGCCGCCGGCAACAAGACCACAGCGGCCCGCCGTGGCGGCCTGTCGAGGGAGACCATGTACCAGAGGCTGCGCACCGTCGAACGCCTCCTCGACACGGACCTCGAGTCCGGCGAGGGACGCACCGAACTCCACGTGGCGCTCACGGCGTTGCGGGTTCTGCGCTCACGGTGATCCCGGGCGGGGTCAGTTCCGCCGGACGAGTCGCCACTCCTGCGAGCCGTCCGCGACCTCGTTCTGCAGGGTCAGCGGCGCGCCCCGGGACGCACCGGTCAGATACACATCCGGGTTCTTCACCGCCCGGAGCCGGTAGTAGCCGCCGGTGGCCTTGATGAGGTTCCAGCTGCCGGTGTCGCTGTCGTCGACCCACTGGCCGATCCGCTGCCCGGCGGTGGCGGCCCCGGTCCAGATCGCCGCCGCCCGGCCGCCCGACCTGTTCAGCAGGGTCGTGCCGCCCCGCGGTGCGGTCACCACGTGCCAGTACTGGGTGTTCGGGTCCGCGGCCGATCCCGCGTCCTCCAGGCGGACGTCGGGGACGTCGCCGTTGCCGATGTTCGCGTCGTTGGTACGGCCGCCGGTGCCGACGACCTGGCCCGTCCTGCGGTTGACGAGCCGGTAGTAGGCGCCGTCCGAGCGGCCGAGGTCGACCTCGGCGTGGGCGATCGTCGAGGTGTCCTGGTTGTTGAGGATCACGACGCGGCCGGTGCCCTCGACGTACTGGAGGTTGCGGCTGTAACCGGCCCGCGAGGTCGTCTGGTACTCCTTCCACGCGCCGTCGCTCCGGCCGCTCTCGTTGACCCAGACGTTGCCGCTGCCCGCCGCGTTGTAGACCAGACGACCGTCCGGGAGACGTATGACGACCGGGCTGCCGCCGGTGGCGAGGGGGCGGGAGCCGCTGTCGACGGGCAGGGAGGTGACGCTCTGTCCGGTGGGAGAGCCGCGGCGGAACGACAGCGGGTCGTCGGCCGGCAGGTACCTGGTGTCGGTCCCGCCGCCCCAGTACTCGAAGGTGAGCAGCCACGTGCCGTCCGAGGTACGGACGACGTTCGTCATGCCCGGCCGCCCGCCGCCGATCTCCGTCTTGCCGCCGCCCATGTCCTGGGTGTGTCCCGCGACGTCGACGACAGGGTCGCTCCACTCGGCGGCGCGGCCGTCCCAGGTCTTGTGCACGAGGATCTGGCCGTGCGAGTCCGGGGCGGTGTCGTTCGCCGGGTCCGGTACCGGAACGCCGGTGGCGGGATCGAAGCCGAGGTAGTCGTTCTCGTCGGAGTAGTAGCAGACGAGCCGGCCCTGGTGGACCATGAGGTACGGCTCCCAGAGGGGGTCGACCTGCCGGTGCGTGTTCGCGGCGGCGACGTTCCTGCCGACCGCGCCGGCGCTGCCGCCCTGCCATCCGCCCGTCGCGACGACGTCGACGACCTTCCAGGACCTGCCCTCGTCGGTGCTGGAGTACAGGGCGATCGCCAGGTCGCTGCGGTCCCCGTCGCTGGACGGCGTCCACTGCGGGTCGGCGGCCTTGTGCTCCAGGTAGTAGTGGTCGTCGCCCGAGACGACGCTCGCGAGGAGCAGCGTGCCCTTCTTCAGCTTCCCGACGCTCTGCGGGAGTACGTAGAGGTACGGGTTGGTCCAGTTGCTCGTGTAGCGCGCGTATTTGGGGTCCCTGGACAGGTAGGCCGGTGCCTTGACCTCCGACAGCGGCTGCCAGGACGTGCCGTGGTCGTCGCTCTTGTAGACCGGCAGCGTCTCTCCGTCGGCACTGCCCGACTCGGGGACGACGGTGGCCTTCTCGAACGAAGCGACGAGACGTCCGCCCGGCAGCTGCGCCGACTTCGGATAGACGGCGCAATTGCCCCGTCCCTTGAGGCACGGCTCGTCCCCGAGCCGGTACAGGATGCCGCCCGTCGGGTCGTACGCCTGCGCCGTGGCCATGGACATCGCCAGCAGCGCGGCCGCCGAAACGAGACTCCCGAGCGCCTTGGCCGATCTTCTCCCGTACATGGCACCTCCGCCTTCGACGCGGTCGTATGACTGCGCAGTCAGAGGGGAGTCTGTGGGGGCGCGGTGGCTCAGTCAAGGCTCCGGCGCCATCTCTTGAGGGAGGGTCGGGCACTTGAGCATCCGACGGCGGGGGGTCCTCGTGTGGGCGGGACTGTGCATGACCGGCCTCGCGGCCACTTTCGCCCTCAACTCCGGCTCTGACACGGGCGACGCGGTCTCCCCGGACCGCGAGGACACACCGGCCGGCACGTACGACTGCCAGGAGATCTACGACTCGATCGAGCACGCCGGGCCGAGGCCCGGCGCCGGCAGCAGGACACGATCGACGCGTCGCCGGACGCCGCGTACCAGTCGGTCATCGTCGGGGATGTGGCCGTGCCGGAGGAGTGCGTAGGCGAGGTCGAGGGCCTCGGTGGCAATTCCCGCTGAGCGTAGCCCACTCACGGGTCGGCGGGATGAGCGAGCGACGAACCGGCGTCAGGTGTCGAAGTCCACCGTCAGGGCGTCGGAGACCGGGAACGACTGGCAGGTGAGGACGTAGCCCGCGTCGACCTCGGCCGGTTCCAGGGCGAAGTTGCGGCGCATGTCGGCCTTGCCGTCGGTGACCAGGGCGCGGCAGGTGCCGCAGACACCGCCCTTGCAGGCGAAGGGGAGGTCGGGGCGGGTCTGCTGGGCGCCTTCGAGGATGGTGCGTTCCCGGGGCAGGGCGGAGGTGGTGGAGCGGCCGTCGAGGGTGACGGTGACCTCGCTGACGGGTCCGGTGGGCCCGGCCTCGGTGTGCCGGACCTCGCGTACGGGCTCGTCGTCGGCGTAGAACAGCTCCTGGTGGACGCGGTCGCCGGGCACGTCGAGCCCGGCCAGGACCTGCTGGGCGGCGCGGACCATGCCGTGCGGGCCGCACAGCCACCAGTGGTCGGCGGACTCCACGTCGACCAGGGCGTCGACGAGGGCGGAGAGCCGCTCGGCGTCGAGGCGGCCGGAGAGCACCTCGGCCTCGCGGGGCTCCCGGGACAGGACGTGGGCGAGCTGGAACCGCGTCGGGTAGAGGTCCTTCAGGTCGGCCAGTTCGTCGGCGAACATCACGGTGCCGGTGCGGCGGTTGCCGTAGAGGAGGGTGACCGTCGAACGCGAGTCGGCGGCGAGGACGGACTCGGCGATGGAGACCATGGGCGTGATGCCGGAGCCGGCCGCGATCAGGACGTGGTGACCGGGGGTGGTGAGGTCGGGGGTGAAGGCGCCGGTGGGTGCCATGACCTCGACGGTGTCACCGGGGCGTACGTCGCGCACCAGCCAGGCGGAGAACAGGCCGCCGGGCACGACCCGGACGCCGATGCGGGGTGCGGTGCCGGCGGGTGAGCAGATCGAGTAGGAGCGGCGCTCGTCCCGGCCGTCGATCTCGCGCCGCAGGGTGAGGGACTGGCCGGGCGCGAAGGCGAACTCCTCGGCCAGCTCGGCCGGGATGTCGAAGCTGACGGCTGCCGCGTCCTCGCACAGCGGCCGCACGGCGGCGACCCGCAGGGGGTGGAAGACCGGACGTCGGCGGGCACGGGCACGGGCCGCCGGGGCGGGGGCCGGCTCCATCAGGTCGTCCATCAGATCTCCTTGACGTACTCGAACGGCTCGCGGCAGGCGAGGCAGCGCCACAGGGCCTTGCAGGAGGTGGCGGCGAAGCGGGAGGTCTCCTCGGTGTCGGCGCTGCCGCAGCGGGGGCAGGGCACCGAGCGGCGGGCCGGCGACAGCACCAGCGGGACCGGGCCGCCGGCGCGCGCGGGAGCGGTCCCGGGCGGGGCGATGCCGTGCTCGGTGAGCTTGCGGCGACCGTCCGCCGTGATCCAGTCGCTGGTCCACGGCGGGTCGAGGACGGTGCGGATCTCCACGCGCGCATACCCCGCGGCACGGAGCCGGGCGGCCACCCCGGCACGCATCTCCGCCATCGCCGGGCAGCCCGAGTAGGTCGGGGTGAGGCTCGCGACCACCGTCCCGTCCGGAGCCAGGGACACCTCGCGCAGCACGCCGAGGTCGGCCAGGGTGAGCATCGGCAGCTCGGGGTCGGGCACCTGCTCGGCGATGCGCCGGGCCCGTCGCGTGTCCAGGGCCGTCGTCACCATGTCGCCTCCGGGTGGGCGCGGGCGATGCCCTGCAACTCGGCCAGCAGCGGGGCGAGATGCTCGGTGTGCTCCCCGGTGCGGCCCGAGCCGGGCAGCGGGCGGTAGACCGGCATGGGCAGTCCGGCCGCCTCGGTGACCTGGCGCAGTACGGCGACGACCTCGTCCCGTACGTCGTACGCCGTGAACAGCTCGCCCAGGTAGGGAGCCACCTGTTCCTGCGCCCTGCGCATCCGGCGGTGCGACTCCTCGGTCCCGTCGCCCAGGCGCACGGCCCACTCGGCCGCGTACTGCCGGTGGTAGGCCAGCTCCTTCACTCCCTTGGCGGCGATCGCCGCGAGCACCGGGTCGCGGTGTGCGGTGAGCCGCTCGAAGTGCGCGAGGCGCCAGCTGGAGAACACCAGCAGCCGCACGATCGAGAACGCGAAGTCGCCGCCCGGGAGTTCGGTCAGGCGTACGTTGCGGAAGTCCTCGGCGTCGCGGAAGTAGGCGTAGGCGTCCTCGTCTCGTCCGGTGCCGTCGACCTGGCCCGCCCGGGAGTAGAGCAGGCGGGCCTGACCCAGCAGGTCGAGTCCGATGTTGGCCAGGGCCACCTCCTCCTCCAGCTCGGGGGCGCGGGTGGTCCACTCGGCCAGCCGCTGTGCCGAGACCAGGGCGTCGTCGGCCAGGGTGACGCAGAGCGTGGCCAGTTCAGCGGCGTCCACGCCGTCGGGCACGGCGGTGTCCACGCCGTGCAGGGGGTCCTCGAAGCCGGTGCCGTAGGCCCAGCGGGTGTCGTCCTCGTGTCCCTCGGCGAGGGTCATGTAGACATGGTCGTCGCTCATGCCCTCTCCTTCAGATGTGCGGGACGTCGTCGGGGATGTCGTAGAAGGTCGGGTGCCGGTAGACCTTGTCGGCGCTGGGCTCGAAGAAGGGGTCCTTCTCGTCGCGGGTGGAGGCGGCGATGTGCTCGGAGCGGACGACCCAGATGCTGACGCCCTCGTTGCGCCGGGTGTACAGGTCGCGGGCGTGGGTGAGCGCCATGCGGTCGTCGGCGGCGTGCAGGGAGCCCACGTGGACGTGGTTCAGCCCGCGCTTGCCGCGCACGAACACCTCGTACAGCGGCCAGTTCTGCTTCTCGGCGGTCATGCCACCGCTCCCTTCTCCGCGCGGGCGGCCTGTTTGGCGGCGTGGGCGGTGGCCGCCTCGCGCACCCAGGCACCGTCCTCGTGGGCCGTGCGGCGCCGCTCCATCCGCCGGTCGTTGCACGGCCCGTCTCCCTTGATGACCCGCAGCAGCTCGTCCCAGTCGGGGGTGCCGAAGTCGTGGTGCCCGCGCTCCTCGTTCCAGCGGAGCTCCGGGTCGGGCAGGGTCACGCCGAGCTTCTCGGCCTGCGGAACCGTCATGTCGACGAAGCGCCGGCGCAGTTCGTCGTTGCTGTGCCGCTTGATCTTCCACGCCATGGACTGCGCCGAGTTGGGCGAGGCGTCGTCGGGCGGGCCGAACATCATCAGCGACGGCCACCACCAGCGGTTGACGGCGTCCTGCACCATCTCCCGCTGTTCCGCGGTGCCGCGCATCATCGTCATCAGCAGCTCGTAGCCCTGCCGCTGGTGGAACGACTCCTCCTTGCAGATGCGCACCATGGCGCGCGCGTACGGCCCGTAGGAGCTGCGGCACAGCGGCACCTGGTTGCAGATCGCCGCGCCGTCCACGAACCAGCCGATCACCCCGACGTCCGCGAAGCTCATCGTCGGGTAGTTGAAGATCGACGAGTACTTCTGGCGCCCCTCGATCAGCCGCTCGGTCAGGTCGGCGCGGTCGGCGCCCAGCGTCTCCGCCGCCGAGTACAGATACAGCCCGTGCCCAGCCTCGTCCTGGACCTTCGCGAAGAGGATGGCCTTGCGGCGCAGCGACGGGGCGCGGGTGATCCACTCGCCCTCCGGCTGCATGCCGATGATCTCCGAGTGCGCATGCTGCGCGATCTGCCGGATCAGCGTCTTCCGGTACCCCTCCGGCATCCAGTCACGCGGCTCGATCCGCTGGTCCCGCGCGATCGTCGCGTCGAAGTGCTGCTGGAGATCCGGCTCGGCGCCGTCCGCCCCCGGGGGGCTGGAGTGTGTCGTGTCCATCCGTCCCACTTCCCAACCGACCATTCGTTCGGTCCATGGTATGACAGCCGGCGCGCCTTGGTAAGACCCCGACCCTTGACAGGCACCGAGGCGGCTGGATTACTTGGCAACGCCGAAGCTAACCGAATGTTCGGTCGGTAGACAAGGTGGTGCGAGAGGTGACCCATAGCGCTGACGCGACACCGGCCGCGGAGGCGATGTTCGCCGCGGACGAGGCCTCCAGAGGGCTCGGTGTCGAGCTGGTCGAGCAGGGCGCGGGGACCGCGGTGCTCAGGATGACCGTGACCCCGGGGATGGTGAACGGCCACGGGACAGCCCACGGGGGCTATGTCTTCCTGCTCGCCGACAGCGCCTTCGCCTGCGCCTGCAACAGCCACGGCCCGGTGACCGTCGCGGCCGGTGCCGACATCACCTTCGTGGCACCGGCGTACGAAGGCGACGTGCTCCTGGCGCGGGCCGAGGAACGCGCCCGGTTCGGCCGCAGCGGCCTCTCGAACGGAGCGTACTGCGGGGTGACGAGGTGATCGCGGAGTTCCGTGGCCGCAGCCGCAGCATCACCAGCACGAACACGACGCCGAAGGAGTGGCGATGACCGGGCAGCGGCGGGGCGATCCCCTCCCCCACGATCTACTGGACGACGCCGAGCGCCTGACGCCTGAGCGCCTGCGCGCGCTTCAGCTCGACCGGCTGCGGCGGAGCCTGCGCCACGCCTACGACAACGTGGAGCAGTACCGGAAGAAGTTCGACGAGGCCGGCGTCACGCCCGACGACTGCCGTTCACTGGAGGACCTGTCCCGGTTGCCCTTCACCACGAAGGCCGACCTGCGCGACACCTACCCGTTCGGCATGCTGGCGGTCCCCATGGACCAGGTCCGCCGCGTGCACGCCTCCAGCGGCACCACCGGCCGCCCCACGGTCGTCGGCTACACGGAGAACGACCTGTCGATGTGGGCGGACCTCGTCGCCCGCTCGATCCGCGCCGCCGGCGGACGCCCCGGTCACAAGGTGCACATCTCCTACGGCTACGGCCTGTTCACCGGCGGTCTCGGCGCGCACTACGGCGCGGAGCGGGCCGGCTGCGTGGTGATCCCGGCCTCGGGCGGCATGACCGCACGCCAGGTGCAGATCATCCAGGACTTCCGGCCCGAGATCATCATGGTCACCCCGTCCTACATGCTCACCCTGCTCGACGAGTTCGATCGGCAGGGCGTCGATCCGCGTTCCAGCTCCCTGCGGGTGGGCATTTTCGGCGCCGAGCCGTGGACGGAGGAGATGCGCCGTGAGATCGAGGATCGGATGGACATCCACGCCGTCGACATATACGGCCTGTCGGAGGTGATCGGCCCGGGCGTCGCGCAGGAGTGCGTGGAGAGCAAGGACGGGCTGCACGTGTGGGAGGACCACTTCTACCCCGAGGTGGTCGACCCGGTCACGGGCGAGGTGCTGCCCGAGGGCGAGGAGGGCGAGCTGGTCTTCACCTCCCTGACCAAGGAGGCCCTGCCGATCGTCCGCTACCGCACCCGCGACCTGACCCGGCTGCTGCCCGGCACGGCGCGGCCCGCCTTCCGCCGCATCCAGAAGATCACCGGCCGCTCCGACGACATGATCATCCTGCGCGGGGTGAACGTCTTCCCCAGCCAGATCGAGGAGATCGTGCTGCGCACCCCCGGCGTCGCCCCGCACTTCCAGATCCAGCTGACCCGGCGCGGCCGCATGGACCACATGACGGTCCGGGTCGAGAGCCGCCCCGGCACGCCCGCCGACCGGCGGGAGTCCGCGGCCCGCGCGATCGCGAAGGACGTCAAGGACGGCGTCGGCGTCACGGTGGACGTGACGATCGTCGAGCCGGAGACCCTGGAACGGTCCGTGGGCAAACTCAAGCGGGTCAAGGACCTGCGCGAGGAGTAGGAACCGGGGTCACGTGCAGCAGCGGGCTTCGGCGACCGGGGCGGTGGCGGTCACCTCGGCCGCCACGCCCGCTTCCGACGCGGTCGGCTTGCGGATCAGCAGGAGCGCCGCGTCGTCGTGCAGCCGGCCGCCCACGTGGGCCAGCAGCTCGTCGTGCAGGGCGCCGAGGGTGCGGGCCGGCTCGTGGGACACGTGACGCTCCAGGCCCTCGGCGAGCGGGTAGAAGGAGCGGCCGTGGTCACGGGCCTCGGTGACGCCGTCGGTGTAGAGCAGCAGCTGGTCGCCCTCGGCGAACCGGAGCGCCTGGAGGCCGGGCGCGTGACCGGCGAGGGCACGCAGCCCGAGGGGCGGGGACGGCAGGTCGGGCTCGACCGGCACGACACTCCCGGAGGCGCGCACCAGCAGCGGGGGCGTGTGCCCGCAGTTCACCACCTCCAGGTGCCCTCCCTCCGGATATCCGGCGATCACGGCGGTGACGAAGTCGTCGTGGCCGAGGTTGCGCGCCAGACTGCGCTCGATCCTGTCGACCACGGCGAGCAGGTCGGGCTCGTCGTGGGCCGCCTCGCGGAAGACACCCAGGACCAGCGCGGCCGTCCCCACCGCGGGCAGCCCCTTGCCGCGCACGTCGCCGACGATCAGCCGCACCCCGTGCGGGGTGGGTATCAGGGCGTACAGGTCGCCGCCGATCCGGGCCTCGGCGGCAGCGGCGCTGTAGCGGACGGCCACCTGGAAAGGGCCGACGGTCGCCGGTACGGGCCTGAGCAGCGCGTGCTGGGCGGTCTCCGCGACCGAGCGGACGGCGGCGAGCACCCGTTCGCGGCGCCCGCGCAGGACGCTGGCCAGGCCGCTCGCCAGGGTGACGGCCACCAGCGCCGACAGCACTGCGGCCAGCTCACGGTCCGGAACGCCGTCCCGGATCCCGAGCAGCGCGCCGAGCACCGCGGCGAGGAGGCCGACGCAGACGACACCCCGGGGCCCGTTGGTCGTGGCCGCCAGGGCGGGTCCGGCGGCGAGCAGGGGCAGCCAGATCATCCCGGCGCCGTCGGCGAGATCGGCGAGCAGAACGGCCGCGACGACCAGGACGGGCAGGACGGGCGTACCGGCGGCCAGCTGCCCGAGGGCGCGTCTGCGGGCCGAACCCCGGGCACCGGCCACTCGGCTGCTGGACGGCCGTACCGGCCGGTGGTCGGCACCGAGGTCGCGCGCATGGCTCATGTTCTTATCCGTGTCCTTCACCTGTGCGCGGGGTGCGAGGCTGGGAGCACACCCCTGAAATGTCTGATTTATCCAGGTAAAGGGATGAGCTCGGACACGGGCAAGGAGTGGAATTTCAGATAGTGAGCGAGAGGCTCCGGGTCACCCGGCTCGCGGTCGGGAGCAGCCGCTCGCGGACCTCCCGCAGCCGTGAGAGCCGGTTCGCCGGGAGCGAGACGCCGAGGGAACCGATGGTCTCCCCGCTGTAGACCGGGACGGCGACACAGACCGTGCCGAGGGCGTACTCCTCCAGGTCGGTGACGGCCGGGGCCAGGGGCGGGGCCTCCAGACGGCGGAGCAGTTCCGGCTGGCTGGTGATCGTCCGGGGGGTGAGGTCGGCGAGATGGTGACGGGAGAGGTAGTCCTTGCGCGCCTCGACGTCCATTTCACGCAGCACGGACTTGCCGAGCGCGGTCGCGTGCCCCGCGTCCTCGAAGCCCACCCACAGGTCGACGCGGGGCGTGCCCGGGCCGTCGACGATCTCCGCGACCCGGATCTCGCCCTCCTCGTAGAAGGTGAGGTAGGCGGCGGAGGCGAGCTCGTCCCGCAGCGTGGCGAGCGTGGGCCGGACACGGCTCAGCAGTGCCTGCGCACGCCCGGTGGTCCGCAGCGTCTGGAGCTTGTCACCGAGGACGAACCCGCCGTCGTCCAGCTTCCGCACGTACCCGTCGTGGACGAGCGTCCGCAGTAGGTGGTACGCGGTGGCGAGGGGCAGGCCCGTCTCACGCGCCAGCTGTTTCGCCGGCGCGCCGTTCTGGTGCGCGCTCACGGCCTCCAGCAGTCGCATGGCCCGCTGCACGGAGGTGATGAGCGTGGGGCCGTCCTGCTCGCCCATGGGACCAGCCTGCGTCAGCCGTTCGGCGAGAGCAAGGGGGTGCCGGGCGCTCCCTGTACGACTTCTTCACAACCCGAAGGGTTGGCTGGAAACCGCCTGCTCGCTATCGTTCACGGACTTCACTCAATCGTTCGGCTGAACGAATAGCGGAACGAACAGCGACAGGGAAGGTCGGTCCATGTCCGGCATCCACCACCCGGGGCGCCGTTCGGTGCTCGCCGCGGGCGCCGCCGGCGCGGCCTCGCTCGGCGCGTCCTGGCTGCTGTCCGGCTGCTCGGGCGCCACCGCCGCTCCCGTCCTGCCGGCCGCCGCCCGGCGGGGCGCGCCCGACCGCGGCGGCACCCTGCGGATCGCCCGTCCGCCCGCCTCCGACGCCGAGACCCTCGACCCGGCGAGCTCCCTGTCCGCCTACGAATACCTGGGCGCGCTCTACAACCGGCTGGTCCGCATCGGCCCGGACGGCCGAGTGGCTCCCGACCTCGCCGAGTCCTGGGAGCCGGACAGCAAGGCGCGCACCTGGACCTTCCGGCTCCGCAAGGGCGTCACCTTCCACGACGGCCGTGCCCTCACCTCCGCCGACGCCGCCTACACGCTGCGCCACATCCTCGACAAGGCGACGGCGTCCCCGCAGGCCGGCGTCCTCGCCCCGCTCGTCGACCCGGCCCGGCTGCGCACACCCGACGCCCACACCCTCGTCGTGCCGCTGAAGACCCCGAACGCCGAGTTCCCGAGCCTGCTCACGCACTACAACTGCTACGTCGTCCCCGAGGGCAGCGGGAAGTCCATCGGCCGCACCGGCATCGGCACCGGCCCCTTCCGGCTGGAGTCCTTCGCACCGGCGGGCCCGGGCCGCGTCACCGCGTACGAGGACCACTGGGCAGGCCGCCCCGTGCTCGACGCGATCGCCTTCTACTCGGTGGCTGACATGTCCGCGCGCTCGGGCGCCCTGCTCGCCGGGCAGGTCGACCTGCTGTCCCAGACCAACCTGGACTTCGCCACCGCCCGCGTCGTGGCCGCCTCCGACCGCGCCACCATCGCCCGCGTGAAGAACGGCCAGTGGTACGTGCTGCCGATGCTCACCACCGACAAGCCCTTCACCGACGTCGACGTCCGCCGCGCCATGAAGCTCGCCTACGACCCCGAGCACGTCGTGAAGGCCGCGCTCCAGGGCGCGGGCCGGGCCGGCTGGGACAACCCGGTGCCCCCGGACGATCCCGCGCACATCGCGGCGCACCCCCAGCACGACCCGGAACGGGCGCGGTACCTGCTGAAGAAGGCCGGCCACGAGCACCTGGCCGTCGATCTCTACACCTCCGCGTACGACCCCCTCTTCACCCCCATGGCGCTCGCTTACCAGGAGTCGGCGAAGCGGGCCGGCATCCGGATCCGCGTCAAGACGGCGTCGGCGGACTCGTACTACACCCAGATCTGGATGAAGCAGCCGCTGATGGCCACCTACTGGTTCACCGGACGGCCCGTCGACCAGCTCTTCAACCAGGTCTTCCGCGGCGGGTCCTCGTACAACGAGACCGCCTGGTCCGACCAGGGCTTCGACGCCCTGCTCGACCGGGCGCGGGCCGAGACCGACGACGCGAGGCGCCGTGACCTCTACGGCGAGGCACAGCGGTGGGTGATCGACAAGGGCGGCGCGATGACGCCGATGTTCGCCGACCGGCTCGTGGGCCTCTCGCGCAAGGTGCGCGGCTACGCCGAGCACGGCTTCGAGTTCGACTACCTCGGCATCGGCCTGAAGGGGGCCTGATCATGCTCTCCTTCGTCGCCCGCCGGAGCGCGGCCGCGCTCGGCACGCTCCTGCTCTCCTCCCTGCTGGTCTTCCTCGCCGTGCAGGCGCTGCCCGGCGATGTCGCCACCCAGGTCCTCGGCAAGGACGCGACCCCGCAGGCGGTGGCCCAGCTGCGCGGCAGTCTCGGACTCGACCGGCCCGCCTGGGAGCGGTACGCCGACTGGATGTGGGGCGCCCTGCACGGCGACTTCGGCACGTCCCTCGTCTCCGGGAAGACGGTCGGCGGCGAAGTCGCCCAGTACCTGGGCAACTCCGCGCTCGTCGCCGTCATCACGATCCTGTTCGCGGTGACCGGCTCACTGTTGCTGGGCATCGTCGCCGGGCTCTACCGGGACCGCTGGCCCGACCACCTCATCTCGACGGTCAGCCTCGTCGGCATGAGCGTCCCCGAGTTCGTCGTGGCCACCGTCCTCGTGCTGTGCTTCTCCGTCGCGCTGCCGTGGTTCCCCGCGGTCGTCCTCTACGGCCCCGACGCCACCGTCGGCCAGCTCCTGCCCGCCGTCTGGCTCCCGGCGCTCGCCCTCGCGGTGGTGATGGCCGCCTACATCGTCCGTATGGCCCGCACCTCGGTGATCGACGTGATGGCGAGCGAGTACGTCACCACCGCCCGCCTCAAGGGCCTGTCCACCTGGCGGGTCGTCACCCGGCACGCCCTTCCCAGCGCCCTGCTGCCCGTCCTGCACGTGATCGCGCTCAACGTGGCCTGGCTGCTGGGTGGTGTCGCCGTCGTGGAGAACGTCTTCAACTACCCGGGCGTCGGCAAGCTGATGCTCTCCTCGGTGCAGAACCGGGACCTGCCCGTCATCCAGGCCATCGCCCTGATCAGTGCCGTCGTCTACGTCGCGTGCAACCTCGCCGCCGACCTCAGCGCCATGGCCCTCAACCCCAGGCTCCGCACCCGAGGGAGGATCCGATGACCACGGCCGACACCGCCCCTGCCGTCGCCCCGTCCGCACGAACCGCCCGTGCCTGGCGCACCCTGTGCTCCTCGCGCACGGCCCTGGTCGGGCTCGCGATCGTCGCCGTCCACGTCGTGATCGCGCTGCTGGCCCCGCTGCTCACCTCCTACGACCCGATCGCGGGCGACGCCTCGCGTGCCCTGCTCGGCCCGGGCGGTGCGCACTGGGCGGGCACCGACCAGTACGGGCGGGACGTCCTCGCGCGTGTCCTGTACGGGGGCCGGTACGCGCTCGGTGTGTCCGTCGCCGCCACCGTGGTGAGCGTCGCCCTCGGCACGGTCGCCGGCTGCGCGGCCGCCCTGCGGGGCGGCTGGTTCGACGACCTGCTGGGGCGGGTGCTGGACGCGGTACTGGCCGTGCCGGCGGTCCTGGCGCTGCTCGTGGTCGTCACCGCGCTCGGCACCGGCCCCGCGGTCATCGTGCTCGCCGTCGCCGTCGTCTTCGTCCCGCAGGTGGTGCGGGTGGTGCGCGGGGCCGCTCTGGCGGTCGTGCCCGCCGACTACGTGACCGCCGCCCGGGCCCGCGGGGAGGGCACCTGGTCGATCCTGCGCCGTGAGGTCCTGCCGAACATCGTCGACGTGGTGTGCGTCGAGTTCGCGATGCGCGCCTCCTGGGTCGTGCTGCTGATCTCGTCGCTGTCCTTCCTCGGGTTCGGCGCCGACCCGCCGACTCCCGACTGGGGCCTGATGGTGGCCGAGAACCGCACCGCCATCACCGTCGTGCCGATGGCGAGCGTCGCGCCGATCATCGCCCTGGCGACGCTCGTGATCGGACTCAACCTCGCGGCCGACGGCCTGTCCAAGGCGTGGGGCGTCGACCGGATCAG
The DNA here is from genome assembly GCF_040612515.1 of Streptomyces sp. NPDC006372. NCBI lineage: Bacteria > Bacillati > Actinomycetota > Actinomycetes > Kitasatosporales > Streptomycetaceae > Streptomyces > Streptomyces sp. NPDC006372. The sequence goes on from NZ_JBEXQJ010000036.1 coordinate 74,311, forward strand.
GGAGGGCTCGTGATGACCCCGCTCGTCTCCGTCAACTCCCTTTCCGTGGCTTACCGTTCCGGTGGCCGCGAGATACCCGTGGTGCACGAGGTGTCGCTGGAGGCCGCCGCGGGGCGGACCCTCGCGCTGGTCGGCGAGTCCGGCAGCGGCAAGTCGACCCTCGCCGCCGCCCTGCTCGGGCATCTGCGGCACGGCTCCCGGGTCACGGGCGGCTCCGTGGAGGTGGCCGGCCGGGACGTCTTCGCCCTGTCCGCGCCCGAGCTGCGGCGGCTGCGTGGCCGGACGGTCGCCATGGTCGCCCAGAACGCGGGTCAGGCGCTGACCCCGTCCATGCGGATCGGCCGGCAGATCGCGGAGGCGGGCGGCGACATCCCCGTCACCGACCTGCTCGACCAGGTCCGGCTGCCGCGCCCCGCCGAGCTGGCCCGCCGCTATCCGCACGAGCTGTCCGGCGGCCAGCAGCAGCGCGTCGCCCTCGCCATGGCCCTCGCCGCCCGCCCCAAGGTGCTGGTCCTCGACGAGCCGACCACCGGTCTGGACGTCGTCACCCAGCGGGGCGTGCTGGACCTGATCGCCGCCCTGCGCGACGAACTCGGCCTGGCGGCCGTGCTGGTGAGCCACGACCTGGGCGTCGTGGCGCACCTGGCCGACGAGGTCTGTGTGCTGAAGTCGGGCCGGGTGGTGGAGTCGGCACCGACCCGGCAGCTGTTCGCGCGGCCCGAGCAGCCGTACACCAAGCGGCTGCTGGCGAGCGTGCCGCGGCTGGACGACGCCGGTCTCGCCCTCGTACGGGAGTCGGGCGAGCGCGAGATCCGCCCGCGGGCCGTCGTTCCGGAGGGCGCGCAGGTCGCCGTCTCGGCCCGGGACGTCACCGTCGACTACGGCCGCTCCCGTGCCGTACGCGGGGTCTCCTTCGAGGTCCGGCGCGGTGAGGTGCTGGCCCTCGTGGGCGAGTCGGGCAGCGGCAAGTCCACGCTGGCCTGGGCGCTGGCGGGGCTGCGCACACCGTCGGGCGGCACCATGACCCACGAGTCGGGCGACCTGGCCCGGCCCGCGCAGCGGCGCCCGATGTCCCTGCGGCGACGGGTGCAGCTCGTCTTCCAGAACGCGGACACCTCGCTCAATCCCCGGCGCTCGGTCGGCGACGCCGTCCGGCGCCCGCTGCGGTTCTTCGGCACCGCCGGCGGCCGGACGGAGTCGGCCGAGCGCGCCCGGCGGCTCATCGCCGACGTCCGCCTGGACCCGGCCCTCGCCGACCGGCTGCCGGCCCAGCTCTCCGGCGGCCAGCGGCAGCGCATCGGCATCGCACGGGCACTGGCCGGCGAGCCGGACGTCCTCGTCGCCGACGAGATCACCACCGCGCTGGACGTCTCCGTCCAGGCCGAGGTGCTGCGCCTGGTCGACGACCTGCGCCGGGAACGCGACCTGGCCTGCCTGTTCATCAGCCACGACCTGGCCGTCGTCCGTGGCATCGCGGACCGCGTCGTCGTCCTGCGCGGCGGTGTGGTGGTGGAGGAGGGCCCGACGGAAGCCGTCTTCGCGGCTCCCCGGCACCCCTACACGCGGCAGTTGATGGCGGCCGCGCTCGAACCCGACCCCGACGCACGGCCTCCGGTGGAAGCGGCCCCCGACTGGGCCGACGCCGCCCACGAGGGCGACGTGTGGACCGACCACGGCGACGGCCACCGCGTGCGCCGCTGGCGGCCCGGCGGCACCCCCGACGACAACCCGACCGCTCCCGTCGCAGAAGGAGTTTCGTGAAGTACCGCGACCGGTTCGAACGCCAGGTCGTCCGCGAGGACGTGTGGATTCCCACCCGGGACGGCAGGACCCGCCTGCACGCCCGTATCTGGCGCCCGGCCGACGCCGACACGTCCCCCGTGCCCGCACTGCTCGAGTACCTGCCGTACCGCAAGAGCGACTGGACCGCCCCGCGCGACACCCAGCGCCACCCCTGGTACGCCGGTCACGGCTACGCCTCCGTCCGGGTCGACATCCGCGGCCACGGCGACAGCGAGGGCACACCCGGCGACGAGTACGACGCCCAGGAGCTCGCGGACGGCGTGGACGTCGTCAACTGGCTCGCCGCACAACCCTGGTGCACCGGCAAGGTCGGCATGTTCGGCATCTCCTGGGGCGGTTTCAACTCTCTCCAGATCGCCGCTCTCGCCCCCGAACCGCTCAAGGCGGTCGTCACGGTGTGTTCCACCGACGACCGCTACGACAACGACGTCCACTACACGGGCGGCGCCGTCCTCGGGATCGACATGCTCGCGTGGGCCGGCACCATGCTCGCCTTCACCGCGCGCCCGCCGGACCCCGCGAACGTCGGCGCGGACCGCTGGCTGCCGATGTGGCGCGAACGCCTCGACGCGCTCGAGCCCTTCCTGCACACCTGGCTGGAGCACCAGCAGCGGGACGACTACTGGCGGCACGGCAGCGTCTGCGAGGACTACCCGGCGATCGGCGCGGCCGTGCTCGCGGTCGGGGGCTGGAACGACCCGTACCGGGACACCGTGCTGCGGCTCGTGGAGCACCTGCCCGGCGACCGGGTACGGGGCATCATCGGCCCCTGGTCGCACCAGTACCCCGACCGGGGGCTGCCGCCCGGCCCGGCCATCGGCTTCCTCCAGGAGACACTGCGCTGGTGGGACCAGCACCTCAAGGGCATCGACACCGGGATCATGGCGGAGCCGCTGCTGCGCGCCTGGCTGGGCGACTCCGTACCGCCCGCCCCGTCGTACGAGGAGATGCCCGGACGCTGGGTGAGCGACGCCGAGTGGCCCAGCCCGGACGTCACGTGGGACACCCGGCCGCTCGGCGCGAGCCGCGACCCGGTCCTCGTCCGCTCTCCGCAGCACACCGGCCTCGACGCCGGCCGTTTCTTCCCGTTCGGCAACGCCGCCGACCTGCCGCCCGACCAGCGCGAGGAGGACGGGCGGTCCGTCTGCTTCGACTCCGCGCCCCTGGACGGACGCGTGGAGATCCTCGGCCGCCCGCGGGTCCGGCTCCGTCTCGACAGCGCCACCCCACGGGCCCATGTCGTCGCCCGGGTGTGCGACGTCGCTCCCGACGGGTCGTCCACGCTCGTCACCCGGGGCGTGCTCAACCTGCTCAGCAGGCACGGACGCGAGCTGGCCGTCGACTGGACCCCGGGGACGTACGAGGACGTGGAGTTCGAGCTCAACGGCGCCGGTTACGCCTTCCCGCCCGGCCACCGCATCCGCGTCGCCCTCTCCGACGCCTACTGGCCCTGGGTGTGGCCGCACGGCGAACGGGGCGCGCTGCACGTCGTCCCGGCCGGCAGCGCGGTGCTGCTGCCCGTGCGGGAGGCCGCCGACGAGGTCCCGGTGCGGTTCGAGGAACCGGAGCAGGCGGTACCGATGCCGGTCACCTACGACACGCCCTCCCACCCCCGCCCCGAGCGCCTGGTCACGCACGACGTGGCCACGGGCGAGTGGACCCTGGAGGTCGACCCCGGGTACGGAGGGTCCCGGACCTACCCGGACGGGCTGCGCTACGAGGAGAGCGCCCGCGAGACGTACACCATCCGCTCGGACGACCCGCTGTCGGCGCGAGCCGTCTCCGAGTGGCACATCCGGCTGCGGCGCGGGGACGACTGGGACGCTGAGATCATGACGCGGACGGAGCTGCGCGCCACGGCCGCGGAGTTCATCATGGACAGCCGTGTCGAAGCACGGGGGAACGGAGAGACAGTGGCCGAGCGCGCATGGCACCGCACCACCCCGAGGACGTCGGGATGACGCCCGCCGACCAGCCGCCGCAGGGCGGCCGGAGCCCGCGCCGTGCCGTTGCCGCGGCCGAACGGACCCGGCAGCCCACCGAGGTGCGGCGGCGCCTCATCGTCGACGCGGCCGTCCCGCTGATCGCGGAACGCGGTTACGCGTCGGTCGGCGTGCGCGACGTGGCCGCCGCGGCCGGGGTGTCCGTCGGCACGGTCACCTACCACTTCGGCAGCGTGCAGGAAGTCCTCTCCGAGGCCATGGTGCTGCACATCGAGCGGTACTACGCGGCGCTCAGTGAGGCCGCCGAGCACGCCACCAGCGCGGCCGAGGCACTCAGGCTGCTGGTCGACGCCCTGTTCACCGAGGACACCGACCGGCACTGGCGGATGTGGTTCGAGTACTGGCACGCGGGCGAGCAGGGCACGGACGAGGCCTTCGCACGAGGGCAGGCCGAGCGGTACGCGGCATGGCACCGGCAGATCCGCGCCCTGGCCGAACGGGGTGTCGGTGACGGCGAGTTCGCCTGCGACGACCTCGACGGCTTCACGGCCCGCTTCGCCGCCCTCGCCGACGGCCTCGCCCTGCAACGACTGCGCCAGGCACCTCCCCTGACCACGGAGCAGGCCCGGCACCACCTCAACCGGCTCATCGCACACGAGCTCGTTCCGCGCTCACCCGCGTGACGGCGCGCGCGGTCCCGGCGGTGCGGTCGAGGCGCGGACGACCAGTTCGACCGGCGGGTCGTCGGGCGGCGGCAGGTCCGCGTCCGGTGTCTCGATCGCCCGGACCAGGAGCCGCAGGCCCTCGCGCGCCACGGCGTCGAAGGGCTGGCGCACCGTGGTCAGCGGCGGGGTCACGTACGCGGCGACGGGAACGTCGTCGAAGCCGGCCACGCTGACGTCGTCCGGCACGCGCAGGCCCGCTTCCGTCAGGGCACGGATCACGCCGACGGCCATGTCGTCGTTGGCGGCGAACACGGCGGTCACCCCGGGGTCGGCGGCGAGCTCACGGCCCGCCGCGTAGCCCGACGCGGCCGACCAGTCGCCGGTGAGCACGGCCGGCCGCTCCCTGCCGTGTGCGGTGAGGGCGCCGCGCCACCCCTCCAGCCGGTCCCGGGCGGCGAACCACCGGCCGGGGCCGGCGACGTGGTGGACCGTCCTGTGGCCGAGGTCGAGCAGATGCTCGGTGACCGTGCGGGCCAGCAGCTCGGCTCCCACTCCCGCGGCCACGGTCCGCGTGCCGCCGAAGGCGGCGGGGGCGCCGAGGACCAGGACCGGAACGTCGACGCTGAGGGAGACCTCTCCCTCGTCGATCGGCTCGGAGACGACGATGCCGTCCACGCCCTGCTCCAGGAGGGACGCCACGGCGCCGACGACACCTCCCGCGTCGCCCTCCAGCGTGGTGACCACCCGCAGCGCGTATCCCGCGTCCCGCGCGGCCCGCTCGATGCCGATCAGGAGCGACGCGGGCCCGTAGAGGGCGGTTCCGAGCGCGACCACGCCGATGGAACGGGTCCGGCCCGAGGCCAGCGCCCGGGCCGCGCTGTTCAGCCGGTACCCGAGTTCCTCGGCCGCCGCGAGCACCCGCCGCCGCACTTCGTCGGAGACGTACCGCTCCCCGTTGAGGACCCTGGACACCGTCTTCTGCGAGACGCCGGCCAGCCGGGCCACGTCCACGCTCCGCGGCGCGGAGCCGCCGGTCCGTGCTCCCACTCGCGTCATCGGTGTCTCCCCTGTCCGGACTGCGCAGTCATACGTACGCGGCGGAAGGGCCCGAGTCAATACCTGGCCTGAAAGGTTTTCCGGACCTCGTGAACACGGTGGTGGCTGGGTTCGGAGGCCGGTCAGCGGTGCCCACGCAACTTCCCTAGTTACTCAATCTCTTGACACCGCATCAGCCTCCTCCTACGTTGCGAAAACCTTTTAGGTCGTTTCCGTGCTCTGCCGTCCCGGACAGGGAGCATCCGATGAGAAGACCGCAGGTTCTCCTGGCCGCACTCGCGCTCGGCGTCTGTTCCCTCGTCCCGGCCGGCCCGGCCGCGGCGGCGCAGACCATCGGGTTCCCCAGCTTCAGCGGCCCCTCGATCCCCGCCCCGCCCGTCGCCCACACCCCGGGCGACATGATGCGGGCGATCTACGACGCGGAGAGCTCGGGGACCGACTTCTGGATGGACCGTCTGCTGGCCCGCTCGGGCAACGACCCGGCCGGCCCCTGGCTGATGAGCCGGGGACGGGCGCTGTTCATGAAGGAGCACGACCCCGCGAAGTTCGGCTTCGGGGGCAAGGTCTCCTACTGGGAGAGCATCAACGGCAACAGCGCCTACACCGTCGCGCTGTCCCCGGGCACCTTCACCGAGCAGGTCTCGCAGCGCCGGCAGACGCCCAGCCACTGGAAGAGCGTGCACACCAGCGGCTCGGTCACGGTCGACCAGACGAAGTTCATCACCGACGACAACGTGGCCGTCACCAACCTGTCGATCAAGAACAACGGATCGAGTTCCACCACGCTCCGATTGCGGGCGACCTCCCCCTACGCCACCTCCGGCAGCGGCAGCGAGCTGACCGGACAGGTCAACGCCTACAACAACCTCACGACCCTCCGCCCCCGGCTCACGGGCGACGGGTTCACCGCGTCCGGCGGCGGCCTCGACCGGTCCCTGACGATCGCGGCCGGTGCCACGGTGACCACGAAGGTGGTCATGGGCTTCGTCACCGACGAGATACCCGAGTCCCGTACCCAGTACGAGGCCTACGCGGACTACTCGCCCGCCACCGCGTTCGCCACGCACGTCAGGGCGTACAACAAGTGGTGGGCGCAGAACGTGCCGTACATCGACGTGCCCGAGCCCGCCATCAAGAAGAACATCTACTACCGCTGGTGGCTGATGCGCTTCAACCACCTCGACGCCGACATCCCCGGGCAGACCTTCCAGTTCCCGACCTCGACCGAGGGCGTCCTCGGCTACAACAACGCCATCGCGCTCACCCAGCCGATGCACATCGACGACCTGAAGTACCTGCGCGACCCGTCCTACGCCTACGGCGACTGGCTGAGCGTCGGCCAGACCTCCAAGGGCGGCCGTTTCCTGGACAACCCGGGCGACCCGGAGAACTGGTCCAACAGCTACACGCAGTACATCGCCGAGGCCGCGTGGAAGAGCTACCAGATCCACGGCGGGCAGCCGGCGATCGCCGCCAGCCTCGCCCGGTACGCCGAGGGCGACGTCAAGGGCCAGCTCGCCCACTACGACCACGACAACAACAAGCTCATCGAGTACGACTGGGGCGCCCTGACCGGCAACGACGCCGACGCGGTCTCCTTCCACTGGAAGCCCGGGAACATGGACCGCGCCGAGTCCGCCTACCAGTACAGCGGGGCGATGGCCGCGGCCCAGGCCTACGAGGCGACCGGCAACACGGCCAAGGCGAGCGAGATGCGCACCCTCGCCGGCCAGATCAAGGACGCCATCGTCAACGTGCTCTGGAACCCCAGCCGGCAGCTGTTCGAGCACCGGCTGAAGTCGACGAACGAGTGGGTGCCCTGGAAGGAGATCAACAACTACTACCCGTTCTCGGTGGGCGCCGTCCCGAACACGGCGGCCTACCGGCAGGCCCTGCGGCTGTTCGACGACCCGGCCCAGTACCCTGTCTTCCCCTTCTACACGGCCAACCAGACCGACAAGAAGGCGGCGGCCGAGGCCGGGGAACCGGGGTCCAACAACTTCTCCACCATCAACTCCACCGTCCAGTTCCGGCTCTACTCGTCGGTGCTGCGCAACTACCCCAACTCCTGGATGTCCGCGACCGACTACAAGAAGCTCCTCTACTGGAACACCTGGGCGCAGTACGTCGGCGGGAACACCCAGTGGCCGGACGCGAACGAGTTCTGGGCCGACTGGAACGGCAACTCGATCGACTACCGCTCCTGGATCCACCACAACATCCTGGGCAGCAGCAACTGGACGGTGATCGAGGACGTGGCGGGGCTCCGGCCGCGCAACGACGCGAAGGTGGAGCTCTCCCCCATCGACATCGGCTGGTCCCACTTCACGGTCAACAACCTCCGCTACCGGGGCGCCGACCTGTCGATCGTCTGGGACGACCCGGCCGACGGCGTGGTGCGCTACCCCGGTATCCCCGAGGGCTACTCCGTCTACGTCAACGGCACCCGGACCGCCACCGTCAGCTCCCTGGTGCCCTTCACCTGGGACCCGGCCACCGGCGAGGTCACCACGAACGGCGCGGTCACCCACCACGCGGCCGCCCCCGGGCTCAAGGCCCCCAACCAGGTGGTGCAGGACAGTCCCCGCATGGTCGACATGCTCGCCAAGGCCGGGGTGGACCTGACCGCGGACCTGGCGAACCTCGCCTCCGGGGCGACCGTGTCCGCCTCCCACACCGGGTCGGGCAGCAGTCTCTCCGGCGCGGTCGACGGGCTTCCGACCAACGAACCGTTCTGGGGCTCCGGCGGTTCCGCGAACAGCCAGGACTGGTACGAGCTGAACTTCGGCACCGCCCGCACCCTCGACGAGGTGCGCCTGTACTTCAAGGACAGCCGCCCGGCGAGCACGACCTACCGGGCGCCCGCGTCGTACACGATCCAGTACCACAACGGCAGTTCCTGGGTGAACGTGCCCGACCAGGTGAAGAGTCCGGACACGCCCCGGGCCAACTACAACCTGGTGCGGTTCCCGGCGATCGGCGCCCAGCGCATCAGGGTCCTGGCCACCCACGCCTCCGGGGCGAAGACCGGCCTGACCGAGGTCAAGGTCCACAACCGGGGCGGTGCCCAGCCACCCGCCAACCTGGCGACCTCGGCCACGGCGTCCGCCTCGTACACCTCTTCCTGGGAAAGCGTCACCGCCGTGAACGACGGTGTCGACCCGCCCTCGTCGAACGACACCGTGAACCCGCGCTGGGGCACCTGGCCGGAGACGGGGCAGCAGTGGGCGGAGCTGACCTGGCCGTCGGCGAAGACGCTGAACAAGGCCGAGGTGTACTTCTTTGACGACGACCAGGGCGTCGACGTGCCCGCCTCGTGGAAGCTCCAGTACTGGAACGGCAGCGCCTACGTCGACGTACCCGGCGCGAGCGGCTACCCGGTGGCGAAGGACCGGTACAACGCGGTCACCTTCACCCCCACGAACACCACGCGACTCCGTGTGCAGCTCACCAGCAACGGCACCAGCTCCGTCGGCCTCCTGGAAGCGAAGGTGTACGGCCCGTGACCCGTTCCCGATACCTCTCCGCGCTCCTCGCCTCACTCACCCTGGCGGTCGCCTTCCTGGCCGCGCCGCCGCCCGCTGCCGCCGCCGTCGCGTTCACCTCGACGGGCGTGAACACCGACGGCGGCAACTGCATCGACCTGCCGGGCGGTTCGACGGCCGGCGGGACGCAGTTGCGCGCCTTCGGGTGCGGCTCCGGGGCGAACCAGGACCTGCGCTTCGCCCCCGTCCCGGGCACGAGTGACACGTACACGATCACGACGCAGTCCGGTCAGTGCGTCGACGTGAGCGGCGCCTCCACGGCGGACAACGCGACGATCATCCAGTGGCCCTGCCACGGCGACACCAACCAGCAGTGGCGGCTGACGCCGGTGAGCGGCGCCGACAGGACCTTCAACCTGGTCTCGGTGAGCTCGGGCAAGTGCGTCACGCCGAGCGGGGGATCCCCGGCGTCGAACACGGGCCTGGTGCAGCTGCCGTGCTCCGCCGCGAACGGCAGGGTGTGGCGGCTGCCCGGCTTCACCGGCGGCGGCACGAGCCCGAACACCTTCACCAACCCGATCGCCCAGCGCGGCCCCGACCCCTGGATGACGTACCACGACGGCTACTACTACCTCGCCACCACGACCTGGAACTCGACGGTCACCATGCGCAGGTCCCGCACCCTCGCGGGGCTGGCCACGGCCGGCGAGCAGGTGGTGTTCCGCCTGACCCGGCCGAACGGGGCGGGCACGATGTGGGCGCCGGAGTTCCATCTGCTCGACGGCCCGAACGGCAAGCGGTGGTACTTCTACTACACCGCCGGGCGGGAACCGTTCGACCTGGGCACGCAGCGCATCCACGTCCTGGAGAGCGCAGGCCTCGACCCGATGGGGCCGTACACCTTCAAGGCCGACCTGCTCGACCCCGCCCAGGACAACACCTGGGAGCTGGACCCGGGCATCCTCCAGCTGAACGGCAAGCTGTACCTGCTCGGCACCTTCTACAACGGCTCGCAGCCGATGTTCATCCGTCCGCTGTCGAACCCGTGGACCGCGAGCGGCACCCGGCGGATCCTTTCGACCCCGACGTACAGCTGGGAGACGGTCGGCGGCGCGGTCAACGAGGGCGCGGAGGTCCTCCAGCGGAACGGGAAGACGTTCATCGTCTACTCCGCCAGCCACTGCTCCACGCCCGACTACAAGCTGGGCATGCTCACGTACAACGGCGGCGACCCGCTCAGCTCCTCCTCCTGGACCAAGTCGCCGAACCCGGTGTTCCAGCGGTCCAACGCCAATGGGGTGTACGGCCCGGGGCACAACGGGTTCTTCAAGTCGCCGGACGGTACGGAGGACTGGATGGTGTACCACGCCAACAGCTCCGCGAGCGGCGGCTGCGACATGAACCGCTCGACCAGGGCACAGAAGTTCACCTGGAACGCCGACGGCACCCCGAACTTCGGCACCCCGGTGGGCCTGGGCGTACCGCTGACGGTGCCGTCGGGCGAGTAGCCCGGAAGCGGAAGAGGGCCGCGAAACGCCGTGGTGGTTCTTCTCGGCCCTCCCCCGACCGGCGACCATGCGATGTCATGGACATCTTGCTCGTCGCCAGTGCGTTCAACAGCCTGTCGCAGCGTGTGTACGCCGAACTGTCGGACCAGGACCACCGGGTGGACGTCGTGCTCGCCTCGCACGGGCCCGACGCCGTCCGGGCCGCCGTACGGGAGACGCGCCCGGACCTGGTCGTCGCCCCGATGCTGAAGTCGGCCGTGCCGGAGGACGTGTGGCAGGAGCACACCTGCCTGATCGTGCACCCGGGGCCGCCCGGTGACCGGGGCCCGTCGTCCCTGGACTGGGCGATCGCCGAGGGGGCGCCCCGGTGGGGTGTGACGGTGCTTCAGGCCGAAGCCGCCATGGACGCGGGCGACGTCTGGGCGGACGGGTCCTTCCCGGTGCCGCCGGTGGGCAAGAGCGACCTGTATCGCAACGAGGTGGCGGACGCCGCGACGGCCGCCGTCCTCCAGGCCGTGCGACGGTACGCCGACGGGTCGTACAAGCCGCGCCCGCAGAGCGAGCCCGGGATCAACGTGGTGTGGCGCGACTTCTTCCGCCAGGAGCAGCGGCGCATCGACTGGGAGAACGACAGCACCCAGACGGTGCTGCGCAAGCTCCGCGGGGCCGACTCGCAGCCCGGGGTGCGGGACGAGCTCTGCGGCCGGGAGGTGTTCCTGCACGGCGGGCATCCCGAGGACCGGCTGCGGGGGGAGCCCGGGGAGCTGCTCGCGACCCGGTCCGGCGCCGTCTGCCGGGCGACCCGGGACGGAGCGGTGTGGATCCCCGAGCTGCGCCCGCGCAAGAGCTCGGGTGACCCGGCACCGTTCCGACGCCCGGCGGCCTCGGTGCTCGCCGGCTTCCCGGCCCCGCCCGGATCCCACGGCATGCCGGTCTCCGGCGACCGCCCGTACTGGCTGCCCGAGATCGCCGCCCCGCTCGAACTGCCCCCGGACCGCACCACCTGGACCGACATCCGCTACCGGCAGCAGGGTGACATCGGCTTCCTGTCCTTCTCGTTCCCCGGCGGGGCGATGAGCACCACCCACTGCCGCAGGCTGCTCGCCGGCTACCGGTACGCGCTCAGCCGCCCCACGTCGGTGCTGGTGCTCGGCGGGGCCCGGGACTTCTTCTCCAACGGCATCCATCTCAACGTCATCGAGGCGTCGAGCGACCCGGCGGGCGAGTCCTGGTCCAACCTCAACGCCATGAACGACCTGGTCGAGGCGGTGCTGCGCACCACCGACCGGCTGGTGGTCGCGGCCCTCGGCGGCAACGCGGCGGCCGGCGGCGTCATGCTCGCCCTCGCCGCCGACGAGGTCTGGTGCCGCACCGGCAGCGTCCTCAACCCGCACTACCGGAACATGGGTCTGTACGGCTCGGAGTACTGGACGTACTCGCTGCCCCGCCGGGTGGGCGCCGAGACGGCCGAGCGGCTGACGACCGAGGCGCTGCCGGTGAGCGCCGCGACCGCCGAGCGGATCGGACTGGTGGACCGTCTGGTACCGGTCCCGGCCCAGGAGTTCCGGGGCGAGGTCGAGCGTCTGGCCGCCGGGCTCGCCGGCGCCCCGGATCTCGCGGACCGGATCACCGCCAAGGCCACGGCACGGCACGCGGACGAGCTCCAGCGGCCCCTCGCCGAGTACCGGCGGACCGAACTCGCCCGTATGCGTGCCATCTTCTTCGACCAGCAGGCCCCTTACCACGCGCTGCGGTCCGCCTTCGTCCGCAAGCTGCCGAGCGGCTCCGCGAGGCCCCTGGCCGCCGGAGACGCGCGATGAACGCGCGGCTGCTCGTCGCGGGCGTCGGCAACATCTTCCTCGCCGACGACGCCTTCGGCCCGGAGGTGATCCGCGCCCTGGAGCAGCGCCCGCTGCCGCCCGAGGTGCGGGTGCGGGACTTCGGCATCCGCGGGATGGACCTCGCGTACGCCCTGCTCGACGGCCACGACACCGTCCTGCTGGTCGACGCGGCCGTACGGGGACATGAGCCGGGCACCCTGTCGCTGATCGAGCCGGAGCTGCCCGACCGCACCGGTGGGGGCGCCCCGCCCGAGGCGCACGGCATGGACCCGGCGAAGGTGCTGGCCCTCGCCGCCCACCTGGGCGACGAGCCGCTCCCCCGCGTCCTCGTCCTCGCCTGCGAGCCGGAGCTGCGGGCACCCGCGGACGAGGACATCGCCCCGGGCATCAGCGCGACGGTGCGCGAAGCGGTCGGGCGGGCCGTCGCGGCGCTGCACACCATGGTCCCGGTGCTGCTCGACGACCCCGCGGCGACGCCCCCGTTGAGCCGCCCGGACGAATCCGGGGCCCTGTCGTCGGCCGGGCTGCCGGGGACGGTGAGCGGCGGCGCGGAGGATCGGTAGCGGAACGATTTCCCTACCGACCGCGAGGAGCTGCGCCCATGTGTGAGTCGATGGAAGAGGTCACCCAGGCCGTCCTGGCGAAGAACGACGGTCTGGCCGCGGACCTGCGCGCCGACCTCACACGGCGCGGAGTGTGCGTGGTCAACCTGCTGTCCAGCCCGGGCAGCGGCAAGACCGAACTGCTCGGCCGGGTGCTGGCCAGGGCGATGGAGCGGGGCATCGCGGTGGCCGCGCTCACCGCCGACCTGGCGACCGAGAACGACGCCCACCGGCTGGCCCGTTCGGGGGCTCCGGTGAAGCAGCTCCTCACGGACGGGCTGTGCCATCTGGAGGCACGGCAGTTGCGCGGCCACGTGGAGGGCTGGCTGCCCGAGGACACCTCGCTGCTGTTCGTGGAGAACGTCGGCAACCTCGTCTGCCCGGCCTCCTACGACCTCGGCGAGAGTCTGCGCATCGTGCTCATGGCGGTGACGGAGGGCGAGGACAAGCCGGTCAAGTACCCCACGGCCTTCGGGTCGGCCCATCTGGTGGTCCTCACCAAATCCGACCTGGCCGGGCCCGCCGGTTTCGACCGGGCCGCGTTCGAGGAGCACGTGCGGCGGGTCAACCCCGGGGTGGAGGTGGTGCCGTCCTGCGCCCGCACCGGCGACGGCGTCGACAGCCTGCTGGAGCGGGTGCTCGCCGTACGGGACGGAGCCCCGGTCCACCGGCCGCCCCTGGAGCCCCGTCCGCACATCCACAGCCACGAGGGCGCGGAAGCCGGCCTCGTCTCGTGACAGCCCCCGTCACCCAGGCGGTGCGCCGCCGCGTCACCGTGCGCGGCACCGTGCAGGGCGTGGGGTTCCGCCCGTACGTGCACCGCCTGGCCACCGAACTCGCGCTCGTGGGGTTCGTGAGCAACACGGCGAGCGGTGTCCTCATCGAGGTGGAGGGTCCGCCTGACGGTGTCGCCGCCTTCTGCGACCGGCTGGCGACCCAGCCGCCACCGCTGGCCACCGTGACCGGTGTCGGGCTGGAGGACCTGCGCGTCACCGGCGCCGACGACACCTTCATCATCCGTTCCACCGACCACTCCCCCGGGCGCACGCTCCTCCCGCCCGACACCGCGACCTGCGCCGACTGCCTGCGGGAGCTGGCCGATCCGGCCGACCGCCGTCACCGGCACCCCTTCGTCACCTGCACCCACTGCGGGCCGCGGTTCACCATCGCCACGGGCATGCCGTACGACCGGGCGGTCACCACCATGGCCGGCTTCCCGATGTGCCCCGAGTGTGCCCGCGAGTACGGCGACCCCTCCGACCGGCGCTTCCACGCCCAGCCCGTGGCCTGCCCCCGCTGCGGTCCGCGGCTGCGCCTGGTGCCCGCTCCCGGGAGCGCTGTCCGCCCGGCCCGCGACGCCGACGCCCTGGCGACGGCACGGGCCCTGCTGGCCGCCGGGCGGATCGTCGCCGTCAAGGGGCTGGGCGGCTACCACCTGGCGTGCGACGCCACCGACGCACGGGCCGTCGAGACGCTGCGTTCCCGCAAGGCCCGCGGCGGCAAGCCGTTCGCGGTGATGTGCGCCGACCTGGACGCCGTACGGCGGATCGCCCTGCTCTCCGCGCCCGAACTGGCCGCGCTCACCGGCCCCCGGCGCCCCATCGTCCTGCTCCGCCGGCGAGCGGAGCGCACGGACCTCGCGCCCGGTGTCTGCCCCGGCAGCCCGCATCTGGGCGTGATGCTGCCCTACACCCCGGTGCACACCCTGCTGTTCGGCCTGCCCCGCGATCCGGCGGGCCCCCGCGTCCTGGTCATGACGAGCGGCAACCGCTCGGGGGAACCGATCGTCACGGACGACGACGAGGCACTGACCCGGCTGGCCGGACTGGCCGACGCCTGGCTCGCCCACGACCGGCCCATCGCCTCGCCCTGCGACGACTCCCTGCTGCGGGTGCGCCCCGACGGCAGCGAGCAGGTACTGCGCCGGTCCCGGGGGTACGTGCCGCGCCCGCTGCGGCTGCCGGTGCCGGTGCGGCCCGCGCTCGCCGTGGGCGGCGACCTGAAACACGCCCTGTGCCTCGGTGAGGGCGACGAGGCCTGGTTCGGCCCGCACATCGGCGACATGGGCGACCTGACCACCCTGGAGGCGGCGGAGGGGGCGGTGGCGCACATGCGGTCCCTGACCGGCGTCAGCCCCGAGGTCGTCGCCGCCGACCGGCACCCGGGATACCACTCGACGCGGTGGGCCGCCCGTCTGGCGGGGCAGCCCACCGTGCTGGTCCAGCACCATCACGCGCACATCGCCTCGGCGATGGCCGAGCACGGCCTCGACGGCACCACCCCCGTGATCGGTGTCGCCTTCGACGGCACGGGGTACGGGGACGACGGCACCGTCTGGGGCGGCGAGATCCTGCTCGCCGGCTACACCGGTCACCGGCGCCTGGCGCACCTCGCCCCCGCCCCGCTGCCCGGCGGAGACGCGGGCGTCGCCAACCCGTGCCGGCTGGCCCTGGCCCGGCTGTGGGCGGCAGGCCTGCCGTGGGACCCGGCCCTGCCCAGTGTCGCCGCCTGCGCCCCCGATGAACTGGCGGTGCTCGAACGGCAGGTGACGCGCGGCGTGGCCTGCGCCGCGACCTCCAGCATGGGCCGGCTCTTCGACGCCGTGTCGTCCCTCGTGGGCGTGTGCCATCGCGCGGGGTACGAGGCGCAGGCGGCCCTGGAGCTGGAGGCCGTCGCCGCTTCGGCCTGGGAGGACGGCACCTCGGCGTACGCCTTCGGCTTCGCCGGGGGCAGGTACGACCCGGCACCCGTGCTCGGCGCACTGGTCGCCGATCTCCGGCGCGGCACCCCGGTCCCCGTGCTCGCCGCCCGCTTCCACCGCGCCGTGGCGAGTGCCGTCGCGGAGTCCTGCCGGCGGGCGCGCCAGGAGACCGGCCTGGCCACCGTCGCGCTCACTGGCGGCGTGTTCGCCAACGCGCTGCTGGAGGAGGAGTGCGCGCGGCTGCTGTCGGGGGACGGCTTCGCGGTGCTCCGCCACGGCGAAGTCCCGCCCAACGACGGCGGATTGGCCCTCGGCCAGCTGGTGGTCGCGGCGCACCTACGACAGGAGGAGTGACCCATGTGTTTGGCAGTGCCCGGCAAGGTCGTGGCCATCGAGGACGGCGCGGACCCGCTCACCGGGCTCATCGACTTCGGCGGAGTACAGAAGCAGGCGTGCCTGGAGTACGTGCCCGATGTGCGGGTGGGTGAGTACGTCATCGTGCACGTCGGCTTCGCGCTCCAGCGCCTCGACGAGGAGTCGGCCCTGGCCTCGCTGAAGCTGTTCGAGGAACTGGGGCTGCTGGAGGAGGAGTTCGGCGACGCGTGGGAGCAGGCGGCGAAGGAGGCGGGAACGGCGTGAAGTACATCGACGAGTTCAACGACCCGGATCTGGCCCGGCGGCTGCTCGACGAGATCCGTGCCACCGCGACCCGGCCGTGGGCCCTGATGGAGGTGTGCGGCGGGCAGACACACTCGATCATCCGGCACGGCATCGACCAACTGCTGCCCGAGCAGGTGGAGTTGATCCACGGCCCCGGCTGCCCCGTCTGTGTCACGCCGCTGGAGGTCATCGACAAGGCGCTGGAGATCGCCTCGCGGCCCGATGTGATCTTCTGTTCCTTCGGTGACATGCTGCGGGTGCCCGGCACCGGCCGTGACCTGTTCCGGGTCAAGGGCGAGGGCGGTGACGTGCGCGTGGTGTACTCGCCGCTCGACGCCCTGGAGCTGGCCCGCCGGCATCCGGACCGGGAGGTGGTGTTCTTCGCGATCGGCTTCGAGACCACGGCCCCGGCCAACGCGATGGCCGTGCACCAGGCGCGCCGCCTGGGGCTGAACAACTTCAGCCTGCTGGTGTCGCACGTGCGGGTGCCCCCGGCGGTCGAGGCGATCATGACGGCGCCTCAGTGCCGGGTGCAGGGCTTCCTGGCCGCCGGGCACGTGTGCAGCGTGATGGGCACGGCGGAGTACCCGGAGCTGACCGAGCGGTTCAAGGTGCCGATGGTGGTGACCGGGTTCGAGCCGCTGGACATCCTGGAGGGCATCCGCCGGGCGGTCCGCCAGCTGGAGCGCGGCGAGCACCGGGTGGAGAACGCGTACCCGCGTGCGGTGCGCGAGGAGGGCAACCCGGCCGCCGTGCGCATGATCGAGGAGGTGTTCGAGGTCACCGACCGGGCCTGGCGCGGTATCGGACGGATCCCGGCCAGTGGCTGGCGGCTGAGCGACGCCTTCCGGGCGTACGACGCCGAGCACCGTTTCGACGTCACCGGCATCCGTACCGAGGAGCCCGCCGAGTGCCGCAGCGGCGAGGTGCTGCAGGGGCTGATCAAGCCGACCGAGTGCGCCGCGTTCGGCACCACCTGCACCCCGCGTACACCGCTCGGCGCCACCATGGTGTCCAGCGAGGGTGCCTGCGCGGCGTACTACCTGTACCGCCGGATGAACGCGCCGACGCCGCGGGCCGAAGGGGCCGCGCGGGAGGAGATGAACCCCGTTGCCTGAACAACTCGCCGATGTGGTCGACCCGGCCGGCTGGACCTGCCCCGCCCCGCTGCGCGACCAGCCGGTCGTGGTGATGGGACACGGCGGTGGGGGCGCGCTGTCGGCCGAGCTGATCGAGCAGGTCTTCACACCCGCCTACGGCAACCCCACCCTGGCCGGTCTCACCGACTCCGCCGTCCTCGAACTGGGCGGCGCGCGGCTGGCGTTCTCCACCGACTCCTACGTCGTCCGGCCGCTGTTCTTCCCCGGCGGCAGCCTGGGCGACCTGGCGGTCAACGGAACCGTGAACGATCTGGCGATGAGCGGTGCGCGGCCGGCGTACCTCTCCGCCGCCTTCGTGCTGGAAGAGGGCGTGGAGCTGACGGTCGTGGAACGGATCGCGCGTGCCATGGGCGCGGCGGCCGAGGCCGCCGGGGTCACCGTCGCCACGGGTGACACCAAGGTGGTGGAGTCCGGGCACGGCGACGGTGTGTACGTCACCACCGCCGGTGTCGGGCTCGTCCCGGAGGGGGTGGACATCCGGCCGCAGCGGGCCCGGCCCGGGGACGCCGTCATCGTCAGCGGGCCGATCGGCCTGCACGGGATCGCGATCATGAGCGTCCGGGAGGGGCTGGAGTTCGGGGCCGAGGTCGCCAGTGACACCGCGCCGCTGGCGGATCTGGTGGCGGCGATGCTGGCCGTCACGCCCGACATCCATGTGCTGCGCGACCCCACCCGGGGCGGTCTGGGGGCGTCCCTCAACGAGATCGCCCGGGCCTCCGGGACCGGGGTGCGACTGCAGGAACGTGCCGTTCCGGTGCCGGACGCGGTGGCGAACGCCTGCGGGTTCCTCGGGCTCGATCCGCTGTACGTGGCCAACGAGGGGCGGCTGGTCGCCTTCGTGCCCCCGGCGGAGGCGGAGCAGGTGCTGGCCGCCATGCGGGCCCATCCGCAGGGTGCCGGTGCCACGCTGATCGGCGAGTGTGTCGCCGAGCATCCCGGCATGGTCGTGGTCGCCACCGGCCTCGGCGGCACGCGGGTGGTGGACCTGCCGCTCGGGGAGCAGTTGCCGCGCATCTGCTGACCTCGGCATGACGTGAGCGGGCCCCGCCGTCTCGCCGCCGGCCGGAGTGTGCTTCAGCCGGGAGGTCTGCTCGCCGATGCGCTCGACCAGGCCCACCGCCAGC
>NZ_JBEXQJ010000037.1:0-89251 GCF_040612515.1 Streptomyces sp. NPDC006372
CTTCGCTGATCGAAACCAGCGCCGCCCGCCGATCCCCAGCCTCACCCTGCCGGTTGGAGAGGTTGTTCATCCCGGCGCGGGGCGGGGCCGCGCGCGTCTCGAGATCGGTCACGGGCCCGATTATCGACCCGGGGCGGAACCGGACGGCCGTCCGGGGCGTGGTCGACCGAGAGGGGAGTGGCGTACGCCACATCGTTCCGCTGAGCCCGTGAGAGGTCCGCCACTCGGCTCCGGCGCGGACTCGCGTACTCTGACGTGTCACTCGCTTTTCGTAAGCGCGGGCCGGAGACCACCGCTCCTCTCCGGCCGAGTCGCGGGGGCGTCCCCCACCCCGTGAGCCCGCCGATCGCGAGGGAACATCTGGGAGGTACGTGCATGTCCGGGACGACCACGGCCGCCGCTGCGCTGCGCCGTCGGGCCGCCGGGGCCGGTGCCAACCGCTGGGTGGTTCTCGTCGTCCTCTGCGTCAGCCTGCTGCTGGTCGCCGTCGACGCCACCGTGCTGCACGTGGCGGTCCCCGCCGTCACGGAGGACCTGAAGCCCGGCGGGATAGAGCTGCTCTGGATCGTCGACGTCTACCCACTGGTCTGCGCCTCGCTGCTGATCCTGTTCGGCACGCTGGGCGACCGCGTGGGCCGAAGAAGGATCCTGCTCCTCGGGTACGCGCTGTTCGGCGTCGCCTCAGGGGTGGCGGCCCTGGCCGACAACGCCCAGGTACTGATCGCGGCGAGGGCGCTGCTCGGCGTGGGCGGCGCGATGATCATGCCCGCGACCCTGTCGATCCTGCGGCAGGTCTTCCCCGACCGGCGCGAGCGGGCGCTGGCGATCGGCATCTGGAGTGCCGTGGCCGCGGTCGGCGCGGCGGTCGGGCCGCTGCTCGGCGGTTTCCTGCTGGAGCACTTCTGGTGGGGTTCGGTCTTCCTCGTCAACATTCCGTTGATGCTGGTCAGTCTCCCGGTGGGGCGGCTGCTGCTGCCTGAGTCGAAGGGGGACGGGGAGGGCCCCTGGGACGTCGTCGGCGCGCTGATGGCGGCGGCCGGGCTGTTCGGCGTGGTGCTGGGCGTCAAGCGGCTCGGTGGCGGCGAGTCGTTGGGGAGTCTGCTCACCGTGCCGCCGCTGGTGGTGGGCGTGCTGCTGCTGGTCGGCTTCGTACGGCGGCAGCGGCGGCGGACGCATCCGCTGGTGGACCTGAAGATGTTCGCGCGGCCGGCGTTCAGCACGTCCGTCGGGTGCATCGTGCTGGCGATGCTCGCGCTGGTCGGTCTGGAGCTGATCGCGGCGCAGTACCTCCAGCTGGTGCTCGGCCTCTCTCCGCTGGAGACGGGGCTGCGGCTGCTGCCGCTGACGTTCGCCGCGATGGCGGCCGGGCTGGCGGGGGCGCGGATGCTCCGGCGGTTCGGGCCGCGGCGGATGGTGTGTTTCGGGTTCTGTCTGACGGCGTTCGCGGTGGTGCTGCTGACCGCGATGGGCCGGACGGACGACTGTGCGCTGATGGTGGCCTCCTTCGTGCTGCTGGGCTTCGGGCTGGAGACCACGCTGTTCGGGGCGTACGAGTCGATGCTGAGCGAGGCGCCTCAGGATCAGGCCGGTGGGGCGGCGGCGATCGGGGAGACGTCGTATCAGCTGGGGGCGGGGATCGGGATCGCGCTGCTCGGCACCGTGATGAACGCGGCGTACGCCCCGGGGCTGTCCGGTGTGCCGGGTGTTCCGGCGTCGGCTTCCGCTTCGGCGGGGCATTCGCTGGGGGAGGCGTACGAGGTCGCCGGGCGGCTGGGCGGGAGTGCCGGGGTCGCTCTGCGGCATGCCGCCCGGGACGCGTTCGTGCACGGGCTGCATGTGACGTTGCTCGTGAGCGCGGGGTTGTTGCTGCTGGGGGCGGTGATGGCGTTGCGGTTGCCGCGGGTCATGCAGTGCGAGGAGGCCGGCGCCGCGGTGGAGGTGCCTGCGCAGAGGGACGCCGCGGAGTCGCGGGTCTCTGTGTAGTCCTCTCCCACCCACCCACGCACCACCCGTAACGGTCCGATCGAGGGACCCGGGTCGCCCGTGGGGGTGGCGCGCGGTGTTGGTGCGCCGCCGTGGCGGTGTCTCGCAGGGGTGTTCCGGCTTCGCTGAGCCGTGCCGCGGCGATCGGCCGTCAGGGTGAGACCCGCGGACGCCGACGGTGCTTCGCCCCCACTGGCGACCTCGACCCGTGAAGTTGGCAGCTACGGGTGGTGCGCGGGTGGGTGGAGGTCGTAGCGTCTTGGTTAGCAGTGCTAGTTAAAGAGCCTCGGAGGGTGTCGTCATGTCCGTGTCGTCCAAGCTGCCCCCCTTCGACCCCGTCGACCCCCTCGGCCTCGACGACCTGCTGGAGCCGGAGGACCTCGGGATCAGGGACACCGTGCGGGCCTGGGCCGCGGACCGGGTGCTGCCGTATGTCGCCGAGTGGTACGAGAAGGGCGAGCTGCCGGGCATTCGGGACCTCGCCCGGGAGCTCGGCGGGATCGGAGCCCTCGGGATGTCCCTCGACGGCTACGGGTGCGCCGGCGCGTCCGCCGTGCAGTACGGGTTGGCGTGTCTCGAGCTGGAGGCCGCCGACTCCGGGATCCGGTCCCTCGTCTCCGTGCAGGGCTCCCTCGCCATGTACGCGATCCACCGGTTCGGCAGCGAGGAGCAGAAGCAGCAGTGGCTGCCCCGTATGGCCGCCGGCGACGTCATCGGCTGCTTCGGGCTCACCGAGCCCGACCACGGCTCCGACCCCGCCTCCATGCGGACGCACGCCAAGCGCGACGGCACCGACTGGGTGCTCAGCGGCCGCAAGATGTGGATCACCAACGGGTCTGTCGCCGGCGTCGCGGTCGTGTGGGCGCAGACCGAGGACGGGATCCGCGGGTTCGTCGTGCCGACCGACAGCGCAGGGTTCTCCGCACCCGAGATCAAGCACAAGTGGTCCCTGCGGGCCTCCGTCACCAGCGAGCTCGTCCTCGACGACGTACGGCTGCCCGCCGACGCCGTCCTGCCGGAGGGCACCGGCCTGCGCGGGCCGCTCAGCTGTCTCTCGCACGCCCGGTACGGGATCATCTGGGGCGCCATGGGTGCCGCTCGCAGCAGCTTCGAGGCCGCGGTCGACTACGCGAAGTCGCGGGAGCAGTTCGGGCGGCCCATCGGCGGCTTCCAGCTCACCCAGGCCAAACTCGCCGACATGGCGGTCGAACTGCACAAGGGAATTCTGCTCGCCCATCATCTGGGGCGGCGTATGGATGCCGGCCGCCTGCGTCCCGAGCAGGTCAGCTTCGGCAAGCTCAACAACGTACGGGAGGCGATCGAGATCTGCCGTACGGCCCGCACCATCCTCGGGGCGAACGGGATCTCCCTCGAATACCCCGTGATGCGGCACGCGACCAACCTCGAGTCGGTGCTCACCTACGAGGGCACCGTCGAGATGCACCAGCTCGTGCTGGGCAAGGCGCTCACCGGGCTCGACGCCTTCCGGTGAACCCCGCGCGGAGGCAGGGCCGGTGAGCGGCCCTGCCTCAGCTCTGGTTGAAGAAGCCGTCCGTGCGGTGCCCGTTCGGGTCGCCGTTCACGATCTCCGTGTTGGCGGGGGTCAGCAGGAACACGCGGGTCGACACCCGCTCGATGGAGCCGCGCAGGCCGAAGATCAGCCCGGCCGCGAAGTCCACCACACGCTTGGCGTCGGCGGCGTCCATGGCCGTGAGGTTCATGATGACCGGCACGCCTTCCCGGAACAGCTCGCCGATGGCGCGCGCGTCCCGGAAACTGTCCGGGGTCACCGTGCCGATGCGGCGGCCCTTCTCCTCGGCGACGTCCGAGGCCACCTTGACGCGCGGATCGGTGACCCAGGCGTCCCCGGGCTCGGTCCCGTCGGAGTAGTCGTCGTCGTAGTAACGCTCGTCTTCGTTGTCGTCGACGAGGCCAAGCCAGGCACTTGCCTTGCGTACCGATCCCATGGACGCCTCCTCTCACAGCGGTCTTTCTGCTTTCCGCATCCCTATGGTCGTCCATGATGCGGATGGCGCGCCAAGTGGATAGACGCCGCGCGGGGGGTTTGTGACGGTACTGGTGCACAGCGAATCCGTCGAGAGTCCGTGTGTCCCAAGGGTCGTTTCCCAAACGGCTGCTGACTGTGAGTGAAATATGATTCTTCCCGGCGTACGGGTGACGGCCGGGGCGTACGGGTGAACCCGTCGGCCGGTACGATGCCGCAGCTCAGCGTCGTGATGAAGCTCGGGGGAACGTCGTGTTCGGAATCGTCAGGCCTTGCCGGCACCGGCTCGGAGAGAAGTACACGAGCCAGTGGATGGCGCATTTGTGCGGACTGTGTCTCACACTGCGGGGTGACCACGGACAGTTCGCTCGAATAGTGACGAACTATGACGGGCTGCTCATATCAATTTTGACGGAGGCTCAGGCGGGGCTCGGCGGAGCCGGGCGGCGTACGGCCGGACCGTGCCCGCTGCGCGGCATGCGCACCGCCTCCGTCGCACAGGGCGAGGGCGCCCGTCTGGCGGCGGCCGTCTCCCTTGTACTGGCCTCGGCGAAGGTGCGCGACCACGTCACCGACGGCGACGGGGTGTTGGCCCGCAGGCCGGTGGCGCGTGCCGCCCGCCGGGTCGCCGCGAGCTGGGACGTGGCAGGCGCCCGTACCGGCACGGCCGTCGGGTTCGACACCGCCGTCCTGGTCGACGCCGTGGACCGGCAGGGCGGCATCGAGGCGCTCGCCGGGTTCGGGACGCCGATCCTGACGGTCACCGAACCGACCGAGACCGCCACCGCCGCCGCCTTCGCGCACACGGCCGTCCTGGCCGGCCGGCCGCACAACGCCGGGCCGCTCGCCGAAGCGGGGCGGCTCTTCGGACGGCTGGCCCACCTGCTGGACGCCGTGGAGGACCTGCACGCTGACGCCGTGTCAGGCGCCTGGAACCCGATCGCCGCGACCGGCACCTCCCTGGTGGAGGCCCGGCGGCTCGCCGACGACGCGGTGGCCGGAGTGCGGCTCGCGCTGCGCGACGCCGAGTTCGACGATCCCGTGCTCGTACATCTGCTCCTCGTGCACGAACTGCGTCGTTCGGTGGACCGGGCGTTCGGCACGGTGCCGGTGTGCGCGTCGCACCAGGGCGGCGGGCCGTACCAGCCGGGTCCGTACGGGCCGGGTCCGTACGGGCAGCAGCCGCCCCAGGGCCCGTACGCCCAGGGGCCCGGCTCCCCGCAGAACCCGTACGCGGGTGGCGGCGGAAATCCGTACGCCGGCGGCGGAGGAGCGTACGGCGGCGGTGGGTTCGGCGAGGGCGCCCCGGCGCCGCAACCGCCCCGGGGGCGGCGCGGGTTCTGGGCCGGCTGCGGGATGTTCTGGCTGCTGTGCTGTACCTGCAAGCTGTGCTGCGCCGAGGAGTACGAGGGGCCGTGGTCCCGGAAGGAGCGCGAGGGCTGCTGCCGGGACTGCGACTGCGACGGCTGCGACTGCTGCTGCCCCTGCGACGGATGCTGACGCCCCGGAGCGTGCAGGGGCGGGGGAGCGGGCGCCGGCGTGGCAGGAGCGTGGAGACGCTCTGGTAAAGGACTTCCAAAGGCCGACGGCCGAAAGGCCCTCTTGCGCCTACCGGCCGTTCGGCCGAATACTCCCCCTCAGCGCTTGTCAGGGGCACGGCGTGTTCGGAAACCGAACAGCCGGTCCCAGGCTGCGCCTCACGGGCCCGAAACCCCACGAGGGCCCCCGACTTCCTTTGTGGAGGAACGAAAAGTGAGGATCAAGCGCACCACCCCTCGCAGCGGCATTTCGAGACGGACCCGGCTGATCGCCGTCTCCACCGGCCTCGTTGCCGCTGCCGCGATCGCGATCCCCAGCGCGAACGCGTCCGACACCCCCACCACCTTCAGCGCCGCGGAGCTCAAGAGCGCCAGCGGCTCGCTGCTGAAGGCCGACATCCCGGGCACCGCCTGGGCCGTCGACAGCAAGAGCAACCGCGTGCTCCTGACCGTGGACAGCACGGTCACCCAGGCCGAGATAGCGAAGATCAAGCAGCAGGCCGGCGGCAACGCCGACGCGCTCACGATCAAGCGCACCCCCGGCAAGTTCAACAAGCTCATCCAGGGCGGCGACGCCATCTATGCGAGTAGCTGGCGCTGCTCCCTCGGCTTCAACGTCCAGAACAGCAGCGGCCAGCAGTTCCTCCTGACCGCCGGCCACTGCACCGACGGCGCGGGCACCTGGTACTCCAACTCCGGCCGCACCACGGTCATCGGCTCGACCGCCGGCTCCAGCTTCCCGGGCAACGACTACGGGCTCGTGCGCTACAGCGGCTCCGTCAGCAGGCCCGGCACCGCGAACGGCGTGGACATCACTCGCGCGGCCACCCCGAGCGTGGGCACCACCGTCATCCGCGACGGCTCCACGACCGGTACGCACAGCGGCCGTGTCACCGCCCTCAACGCCACCGTCAACTACGGTGGCGGCGACGTCGTCTCCGGCCTGATCCAGACCACCGTCTGCGCGGAGCCCGGTGACTCCGGCGGTTCGCTCTACGGCAGCAACGGCACCGCGTACGGTCTGACCTCCGGCGGCAGCGGTAACTGCACCTCCGGTGGTACGACGTTCTTCCAGCCCGTCACAGAGGCCCTGAGCGCCTACGGCGTCAGCGTGTACTAGGCCCCGTCGGGCAGCAGTTCGCAGCGTTTTGTGCCCCCGCACGTACTTCGTGCGGGGGCTTTCCTGTTTGGTGGGTATTGATGTGATGGGTGGAGATTTCGCGGAGATATGGAGAGGGGGTGTCAGTACCCCTTTTGGTGCTGCTGGTTGAGGTCGGCCGAGGGGGCGCTTTTCGGCCATGGGTGAACCTCGCAGAGTGCGCACACATTACTCACGCGTAATGTTTGCAGTGTGAACGCACGGGAGTCGGGTCCGATTTGACCGTGGACGGTCACTATGAGGGGGCGTGCGGCCCGTCATCTACGCGCGTCCTGAACTCGACCTTGTGTGCTCCCCGTTGTCCTCGGAATAGTGGGCGCTCGTCAACGAAGCCTTCCGGTTCGCGAGGTCCCCACAACCTCCCGGGCCGTCCCCCCACAGGAGGACAGAAGTTGAAGCACCGACGCATATCCAGGCGGCGTGCAGCCGTGGCAGGTGGCGGAATAGTCGCGCTGGTCGCCGCGGGAGTCACCTTGCAGTCCGCGAACGCGAGCGAGACGCCTGAGGCCTCCGCGCCCAAGACCCTGTCGGTCGCGGCGGCCGGAAAGCTCGCCTCGACGCTGGCCCAGGACCTGGGCGGCGACGCGGCGGGTACGTACTACGACACCAAGAGCAAGAGTCTCGTGGTGAACGTGCTCGACGAGGCCGCCGCGGATGCCGTGGAGAAGGCCGGAGCCAAGGCGAGAGTCGTGGCGAACTCGCTCGCCGAACTCAAGAGCGCCCGCAGCACGCTGAAGGCGGACGCGACGATCCCGGGCACCTCCTGGGTCACCGACCCGACGACCAACAAGGTCGTCGTGACCGCGGACCGTACGGTGTCCAAGGCGGAGTGGTCGACGCTGACGAAGGTCGTCGACGGGCTGGGTGCGAAGGCCGAGCTCCAGCGCACGAAGGGGGAGTACAAGCCCTTCGTCGCCGGCGGTGACGCCATCACCGGTGGCAGTGGCCGCTGCTCGCTCGGCTTCAACGTGGTCAAGGGCGGAGAACCGTTTTTCCTGACCGCCGGGCACTGCACCGAGTCCATCTCGACGTGGTCCGACTCCAGCGGCAAGAAGATCGGGACCAACGCGGACTCCAGCTTCCCGGACAACGACTACGGGCTGGTCAAGTACACCGCGGAGGTGGCTCACCCGAGTGAGGTGAACCTCTACAACGGGTCGGCGCAGAAGATCACGGGTGCGGCCGACGCGACCGTCGGTATGAAGGTCACGCGGAGCGGGTCGACGACGCAGGTGCACGACGGGAAGGTCACGGGGCTGGACGCCACCGTGAACTACGGCAACGGCGACATCGTGAACGGTCTGATCCAGACCGACGTGTGCGCGGAGCCGGGGGACAGCGGTGGGTCGCTGTTCTCGGGTGACAAGGCGGTCGGGCTCACGTCCGGTGGTAGCGGGGACTGCACCTCGGGTGGGGAGACGTTCTTCCAGCCGGTGACCGAGGCGCTGTCGGCGACCGGGACCGAGATCGGCTGACGCACGGCTTTCCGGAGTCCCGCCCCTTGTGTGAGGGGCGGGGCTTTTGCGTGGGCGTCGCCTGCCCGTCTCGTCGTGGGCCGGGTCGCGTCGGGGTGTCCGTCATCGGGACGGTGTGATGCGGCCGGACGCCGGCTGACTTGGCGGCGCGGAATTGAATCAACCCAGGTCAGAGTTGCCCCCGCCGTTCTGAAGATCGAGAGCAAGGAACACGACACCGATTACGCGGTTGTCAGTCCCACTCCAAACCAGAAGCACGCCCTGGGAGCTCCCCGCCACGGCCAGCAGCGGGGAGCTCCTCTCAGTACGTCTGTGTCCGAACGATCAGGGACGGAGACCGGAGGAGCATCAATCTCATCGCGGCGATGCCCCAGGGTGTGGTTACCTCCACCGCCAAGGGGTGGCTCACCGGATGGGCAGGGGCATCAGTTTGCGGCGATCGTGTGTCCCACAAGACGACTTGAGCCAAAGGGGTAGCAGTGGATCGTCCCGTAGAGCACGCTCTCGCGCGCCGCACGTTACTGGCCGGCACAGCGGCAGCCAGTGCGGGAATGGTGTGGGGAGGCATGGGGAAGGCCGTCGCGGGTGGGTGGAGAGAGCCGGTGAAGCAGGCGGCGGTGGCCGCCGAGGCGGCGCGTCTGGACCGCGTGCTGATTCAGCTGCGGCGGGACATCCATCGGCACCCTGAGGCTCCGGGGCAGGAACAGCGCACGGCCGCTGTGGTGGCCCGCGAGCTGCGGGCGGCGGGACTGGACGTCACCACCGGAGTGGGCGGCCACGGAGTCGTCGGGGTCCTGCAGGGCTCGCGTCCCGGCCGGACCGTTGCCTACCGGGCGGACATGGACGCGGTTCCGCCCAAAGACATCGTCGGAGGAGGTCCCGCGCCGGCTCATCTCTGCGGACACGACGTCCACACCACGGTGAGTATCGGCGTCGCCCGGGTACTGGCGCGGCTACGGCGGCAACTGAGCGGAAGGGTAGTTTTCCTTTTCCAGCCTGCGGAGGAGACGCTGTCCGGTGCCCGCGCACTGATCGACTCCGGTGTGCTGGAGCGCGAGGACGTCGAGGAAATCCATGCGCTGCACTGCGGACCGTTCCCAGTCGGCCGGTTCGCCGTGACCCCGGGCTACGGGATGCCAGGCCAGGACAAGGCGGAAGTGACCCTGTCCGGACCGGACGCACTCGATGCCGCGCGGCGCTTGGCTGTCGATATCAACGCGCTCGCAACCGTGGCCCTACCGCAGACCCCGGCGGACCTGGAGCGGATCATTGCTGAGGCCCAGACGCCCGACGGGCCGCTGACCCGGTTCGTAGCCGTCCGGGCAACAGCCCAGGAGGCCAAGGTGAGCGTGTCCTATCGCTGCTGGCCGCAGGAGCGGTACGCAGAGGTACGCGACAACATTCGTCGATTGGCCATGCCATATGCGGGGGCCGGGGTGCGCTTCCCCGCTGAGCCGTTCCCGGCCATGGTCTGCCCAGAACGCGACGCCCGCCTGCTCGCACGCCACCTGCGCCGCACCGCCGGCCAGGACAAGGTCACCGAGCTCTGTGCCGCCTTCCCGCCCTTCAGCGGCGAGGACTTCGCCCTCTTCCTGGACCGGATCCCCGGTACGTACACCTTCCTCGGTGTCCATGCCCCTGGCACACCCATCACAACGAGCTATCCGCACTACCCCGACTTCTCCCCGGATGAGCGCGCCATCGGCGTCGGCGTGCGGGCGATGGCGGGCTGGATCGCGGAGCGCACCCACAGGCGCGCAGAGCCTGCCAGGCGGACCCAGCCAGCGCCGACCGGCTGACCTGCCGGCGATGCCATCAAGCCCATCCCGCGAATGCCGGGGGCTCAGCCCTCTGCAGTCACCGGCTTCCTTCCTTGTCCCATGGCACCGAGGTGCGCCTTGCGCCCGTGGCGGTCCCGGCGTACTGGAAAGGCCCCACCTTCACACGGGACCCAGAAGTGGCGTCACTCCTGGAGGCGCAGGCCGACCGCAGGCTCCACGCCCGTGCAGCACCGAGCCGGAGAAGCTCGTCCGGATCACCGGTACAACTCGATGAGCTCCTTCGTCCGGGTGCGTCGCGGGCGGCCTCGCAACTGGCCATACTGGTGGTTGAGTTGTCGGTCCTGGACTAGTCGACGGGGATGTGATGGCGAGGAGCACGGGCACGACGCGGAACGTCGCCCTCTTCGCGACGGCCGCGACGGTCCTGGTCGCTGTGGGTGGCGCGGGTGCCGTACTCGTTCCCGTGCACGGCGCTGCGGCGCTCGGTCTGTGGCTGCTCGGCGGCTGGCTGGTGATCGCGGCGGCCGCCGTGTGGTGCGCTGAGGCGGCCGTCGCCCGCGTCCGGCGCAGCCGCCAGGCCACTCGTCAGGGAAAAACCCGGACGCTGCACCTGTACACGACCGGGACCCTGGCGACGGCCTTCGTGGGCGAACTGACCCTGATCATCGCCAGGCTGATCCGCAGCCAGGAGGACGCGACGGCCTGGGCGGCCGGAGGTCTCTTCCTCGCGCTGCTGGGCGCGGCGTCCTGGCGCGCTGCCAACATCAGCGACCGCTACGGCTCGGCCAGTGGTCACACCCCGTCCGACAACATCCTCACCATTGCTCCCTTCGCCCTGGCCGAGGCGTGCGGCGCCTGGCTCACCGCTCGCTTCGCGGCCGAGGGGCTCCTGTGGGCGGGCTGGGCCCTTGGCGGCGCGATGGTGGCGCTGGCCGCGGGTTTCTGGCTGTCCGATTCGCAGGACTGGTCGGCCGAAGACAGGTACCTGAAGGTGTTCGGGGCCGCCGGGGCCCTGGGCGCGGTCGGTGTGGTAGCGGGGTTCGCGCTGCGAGGCGAGGCCGTGGCCGCCTGGTGGGCGGGCGGTGTCGTGGTGGGCGTTCCGCTGCTCGTCGTCGGTGCGCTCTCCCTCACCTCCGCCCTCCGCCGAAGGACCGCCGGCCGTCGCGGCCGAACGGCTCCGCCCGGGGCGCAGCTCGCCGGGATCCTGGTCCCGCTGGCCAGTGTCGCGTGGGCGATGTCCCACGGAGAGCCGTGGAGCGCGGCGGACTCCAGCGAACGGCTGCTGCGGGTCGGCTGGCTGGCCGTGGCCGGCGCCGTTCTGCTGCTGGTGCAGAACGGCGTACTGCTGTGGACGGGCACCGGACCGTCGGGGGGCTGGACGGCCGAACTGGCCCGGCACGTAAGGGGGCTGGCGCAGGAGGAGACCGGGCCTCCGAGACGTCCGGACCGCTCCGGCCGACTGTCACGCGGGCATGGGTACGGGCCTGGGTGGTCCTCCCCGGAGGGAGAGTGGGACTGGGAGCGGGAGCAGGCCTGGGAACGCGAGCGGGAGCAGCTCCGGGAGCGCGAGCGGGAATGGGAGCGGGAACAGGAGTGGCAGCGGGAGCAGACCCGGGAGCGCCGCTTGCGCGAACTGGACTCCACTCCGGACAGCGTCCCCACCTGGTGGCGGCGTCTCGCACAGCCCCTCCGGTCCGCCGCCGTGATCGAACTCCACCGGCGTACGGCCCTGGCCACCGGCCTCGCCATCGACGAGGTCTGGCCCCGGATCGCCCTGGTCGCCTCCGACGAGGTCCTGCGACAGGTGCGGCGCGGGGAGCGGGGCATCCTCGTCTGGCGGATCACCATCGCCGCGGCCCTGAGCACGGCGGGTGCCTGGCTGCTCATCGGGATCACCGGCTTCGGCGGTTTCCGCTACACGGACTGGCGGGCCGCCCCGCTCGTCTGGGGGCCGCTGCTCGTGGCGGCGATAGCGCTGATGCAGGCGCGCAGGTTGCTGGCCGAGGTGAACCAAGCCAAGGCGGACGCGGTCGAGGTCTACCGGTACGACCTGGCAAAGCGCATGCACATCACCCTGCCGCCGGACCCCTCGGGCCCGTACATGATCCGGCTGGCCGGCGCGCTGAGCGGTGACGAGCCCCCGCACCGATCCGGGTGGCACCGGCCGCAGGAGCCAGAGCTTCCCGACGGCGCCCGGCTCGACGAACTCGCCGACCTCGTGGCGCTACGGGTGCGGAGCGGCGTACGCGCCGAGGTACGCCAAGCGGTCCGGGAGAGGTACACCTCACTCGACCCGCGGTTCCCGGCCGGCGCCACCGGCGCGGACCTCGACCTGACCGCCCTCGCCCGGGAAGTCGCCGACCGGGCGGCCGGTCCCGTCGCCGAAGGACTGAAGAACCATCTGACGGAACTCCACCGGCAGTTCGAGCGGGACGTCCGAGCCGCGATCCACTCCTCGGTGAAGGAGTCCGTGGCCGGCCCCGCCCTGTCGAACTTCGTCGGCTACCTCGCGATCGAGCTGGACCGCGGGCAGCAGGACGTACGGGCCGACGGCGGCGCGGTCACGGCACCGGCGGGACAGCGTGTGAAGCTGTTCGTCTCCGTCGTGCGCGACCCACGCGCCCGTGACCTCCCGTCGGTCGTCGAGAGCCCCCCGGGCCGGGACTTCTTCGTCTTCGAGCCGGTACGCGTCGAGGGCGGCAGGGACTCCCGTACGGTGTCCTTCGACGCCATGGCCGACAGTTCGACGCTTACACCCCTGCCACAACGCCGGAACCTCCTCGTCGAGAACGAGCAGCAGACCGCTTTCGAATTCCGGCTGCCCGAGGAGGAGGGTGGCCACGAGGTGTGGTTCCAGCTCTACCAGGCGGGCCACCTCGTCCAGGTCGTCGCCCTCAAGGTAGAGGTACAGGCCCCGGCAGGCGCGACAGGCGACGCATGAACGAGGCACGGCCGCCGGACGTCTCCGTACGCGTCCTGACCACCGACGAGGCGATCCGGCTGGAGTTCACCGCCGGGCGCCCCGGCGTCGCGCCCGTGCGCGCCACTCTGCTCGGCAGCGACGCGCTGCTCAGGGTCCGCCAGGAACTGGACCGGGGGCTGACCCGCCTCAAGGACGAACTCACCGCGTTCGACGTCGAGGACAAGGACCTCAACCGGGTCTTCCAGAGTTTGCACGGCCTCGGCCGCACCCTGCTCTTCATCCTCTTCGGCGGACAGCAGGCCGTCCTCAAGGAACTCCAGGCGTTCTGGAACAACGCCCTGCCGTACGGCATGAACCCCGAACTGCCGCCCCCGCTCGTCGAGTGCGTCGGCAGCCGGGACGGCTTCCTGCCCCTGGAGTTCCTTCCGCTGTTCCGGATGTTCCCAGGCGCGCCCATCGAGACCCCGGACGACTTCATCACCGCCTGCCGGACCCTCGTCGGCTTCTCGTGCGTGGTGCGCCGGGCCATGTTGCCCGCCCCGGTCCACGGCGGCCTTACCCTGCACACCGGCCCGCAGGGCCGGGTCCCCGCCCGCTACCTGTACTACGAGCACCTCGAAGGAGCCGTCGAGGAACTGGCCTGGTTCAGCGGTGCCGGAAGCGCGCACATCGACCTCGAAGGCCCGTACCCCGACGGCGCGGAGCGCGGACCGGGCCTGGCCGAGCAGATTTTCGACCCCCGGCTTCTCCTCGACGGCACCCGGCGCGAACGGCCCGACCAAGTACAGCACTTCGCCTGCCACTGCTACACGCGCTCGGACGACACACTCGCCTCCGAGATCGAACTCAGCGGAGCGGGACACCACTCGCGCACCACGCTGGGCGCCCTCGGAGCGGACCTCGTGGCCCTCGGCGCCAGCCAGGACCTGCGAGACTTCGACCTGCCGCTGGTGATGATGAACGCATGCGGGTCCGGTCGGATGCGCGCCCCGGGAGCTCCGTCGTTCCCGTACCTCTTCCTGATGAACGGCAACCGCGGCTTCATCGGCGCCGAGACCGAGATCCCCGACGACATCGCCGCCGCGTTTTCCACGGCGCTGTACGAACGCTTTCTCGTCCGCAGGATCCCGCTGGGCAGAGCACTCCTCGAATCCCGCCTGCACCTCTTGTACAAGCTGCGCAACCCGCTCGGCCTCACGTATGCCGCCTACGCCGATCCTGGCCTGCATGTCCGCCCGACACCCGAGGAGAGACCCCGTGCCTCAGCCCCAGCCCACCCCTGACCCCGCGAAGACGATCAGCGTCCTCGGCTTGGAGGACACCGACTCGGGTCGCACCGACCGGCTGACCCTGCGACGCCTTGAAGAATGGCGGGCCGCCCGCACCGAGATCCCCGCCGAGGAACTCCGCTCCCGCCTCGGCGACTTCGTCATGACGATGCACGACGTGATCGCCTCGCTGCCTCAGCGAGCGGGCGAGTTCCAGCTGAACGAGGTGACGTTCAGCGCGGAGGTGAGCGCGAAGGGAACGGTGTCCCTGCTCGGGTCCGGCGGTGAACTGGCAGGGCAGGCGGGGATCACCTTCACCTTCACCCGAGGCTGAACCGTCCTCCGGCAGATGCCACGGCATGGGCACGGAGTCAGGCGGCACTCCGCTTCTTGCTGCGGCGTCCTGCGGGGGCGAAAGCCTTTGAATGCCCAGTTCGGTGAGGTTCTTGCCGCTCAGGGCTCATCGCGGAGCATCTCGCGGCTCCGTTCGGCTGCCAGTCGCGCGGCAGCAAAGCCGGAGGCGATCGCGGACCGCAGCCCCGAGGGCCGGGAGAGGTAAGCGCCGGAAAGATATAGACCGTGTCGTGCGAGGTGGCCGATTGCCTCCTTCAGATGCGCGGCCGTCTCCGCAGTCGTTTCCGGAACACCGTGTGGGAAGACGTCCACCACTCGGTCCGCGATCGTCGGCAGCGGCCCGCAGACCCTGCCCAGCAGATCGACCGCGAGATCAGCGAGTTCCTGATGACGCATGGCGTGCGAAGAGGTGAGCCGCAGGCTGCATCGGACAACATTGGCGCTCGTTCCGGGGCTGTCGAACTTTCGGTCGACGAAGGTCACCGCAACCAGTGGGCTGAGTTCCGGCGCTCCGACGAGGATTCCGGTGACCCCTGGTGCGAGCGGGCGCATCCCAGCGTCGAACCGGAACGTCACTGTCGCGGAAGCTCGATAGCGCACACAGGACAACGGTGCTGCGGCGGAGGTGTCTGCGAGCAGTCGCCCGGCGACCGGTGCTGGAACGGCACTGATCACCGAGCGCGCCGAGAGTCTCACCGAGCCGTCCTCGTTCAGAAGATGCCAGCGGTCGGCGACCGGAACAATCCGCGCGACAGGGCTGCGCAGGCTGATCAGCGATGAGAGTTCCTCGCCCAGCCGTTCTGCCAGCCGGGCGGTACCACCGGCCAGCCCCCAGGCATGTCGACCTGTTCGGCTACGGCGCGGCAGGCTTGGATCGAACGAAGACTGCCGTACGGGCGAAAGCAAGGAATCGGCAGCGCGGCTCGTGACGGCCGACCGAACAGCCCGTCCGAGTGGCTCGTCGGCGCCAGGGCGTTGAAGGAAACGGCCCACGACCGCATGCGCGGCAGCTGATGCGGCGGCAGGCGGGGACACGTATCCATGGCGTAGGACTTCGCGTACTAGTGGTCCTGTGTCGGACCAGCGCGGCACCTGTCGCAGTTGGCCGTTCGTGAAAATGCGAACCTCGGGTGCCGCCGGCGCGATCTTGTGCTCGGCCAGTCCGAGATCTTGCAGAAGAGCGGCCAACTCGGACGAGCCGCCCCCGACTGTCTGCGCGCCGGTGTCCACTGGGATATCTCCGACTAACGCCCGCCGAAGGTTACCTCCCACCCTGTCGGCCGCCTCCAACACTCGGACGGAGACTTCCGGCAGGCTGGAGCGCAGCGCGTAGGCCGCGCACAGGCCGGCTATGCCGGCCCCTACGATGACGACATCGGCTGCATCGTTGGTTGACATCATCCCTCACACCACAGATCGAGACGCCTGCCCAGCATGTGTGGCTCCGTCCTTTCCGGGGGAGCGGTGAATCCGCTGAGCATCATAGGGACCCCGAGGACACTCCCTATCAGTTCAGCTGTCTCCAAAGCGGTCAGCAGCTGGTCATGGGAGGTGCCGCCTTCACCCGATGCCGCGAGGTCGACCATGTCGCAGTACCCGGCCGTACGGAGCGCGCCGAGCCAGGTCAAGAGCGGTTTCGTGGCGCCCCGAGCAGGTGGTTCGCCGGTGGAGGCGAGCCGGGTACGCACCGCTACCGGGCGCCCGCCGAGGTCCGCAGCACCCAGCTGGGCCAGCAACCGTGCCGCATGATCCTCTACCGGCTCTGCGGGGTGTGGCCCACCATCGAGCACCACCAGTTCGGGAGCATCGACTGCGTCCCAATCCCGGACGTCGTTCAGAGCGCCCACATCCAGGAGGATCGCGCGGACCGCGCCCGGGTACGCGGACGGCTTCGGCTTCGCCCGGTCGGTGCTGATCACCAGTCCGAATTCCGTCCCGTCGTCCACGCGTCGGGAGTCCGGGGTAAGGGAAATCGCTCGGCGGTTGCGGATCTTGACGTTCCTGATGAACAGTGGGAGGCCGAAAACACCGCCCCCCTCGTCGTCGGCATCGGCGGTGAACTCTTTCAACGCATGCTGGACGAGGGGTTGTGCGGTGAGCTCCAGTTCACGGACGTCAGGGTGTGCCGTCCGGCCGAGCAGCGCCATGGTGAACTGCGCCGGCGGCTTCTCCGCATACGCTGGAATGTTCTCGAACCA
Source organism: Streptomyces sp. NPDC006372 (assembly GCF_040612515.1). Lineage (NCBI taxonomy): Bacteria > Bacillati > Actinomycetota > Actinomycetes > Kitasatosporales > Streptomycetaceae > Streptomyces > Streptomyces sp. NPDC006372. The sequence continues at coordinate 16,685 of NZ_JBEXQJ010000037.1, forward strand.
GCGCATGCTGCGTGCACCGGCGGACTGCAGATCCCCGACGGCCCGCAGGCGCCGGCGCTGGTATGCGTCCAGGGCATCACCCATTTCGGTGTGCTGAGCCAAGGAGCGGGCCAGGTAGAAGCCGTCCTCCAACGCCAGTCTCGTTCCGGACCCCACCGAGTAGTGCACGGTGTGGGCGGCATCCCCGATGACCACGACGTTGCCGTGTACGAATCTGTCGAGACGGACTTCGGGGAAGTGCGCCCAACGAGGTTCACCGTTGGCCTCGAGGACATGTCCCTGCAGGTGCTCTTCGAAGACCGAGGACCAGTGGGCGAGGTCCACCTCCTGAGCGCAGGGCGTCGGCCCGGTGCCGGCGATCTCGACGACGAATGTGCTGAGGTCGTCCCCGTGCGGGTAACCGTGACCGATGACCACGGTGTCGCCGCTCTGCTCGATGATGAAGGTCATGGCGTCGAAGCGGGCCCGAGTACCGAGCCACAGGAATCTCGACCGTCCGTAGGTGGTCCGTGCTCCGAGGCCGGCTGCGAACATCTGCCGGGTCTTGCTGTGGGCACCGTCGGCCGCGATGATCAGATCCGCACTCAGCTCATCGAGATCGACCGGGGTCTCATAATGTAGTTCGACTCCCAGATCGACGGCTCGGCGAGCCAGTTGGCCGAGGAGACGGTGACGGCTCACCGCCCTGTAGCCGTGGCCGGGTATGCGGTACCTCCGGTCGCGGCGGCGAACCTCGACGTCCTGCCAACTGGTCTGCTCCGCGAGCAGCGCGTCGAGGTGGGGGGCCATGTACTGGATCGCGCGTGCCGCGACATCGGAGAACACCACACCGTATCCGTAGGTGACGTGCTTCGGTGCTCGCTCGTACACCACGACATGGTGGTCGGGCCGTGTGCGTTTGATCTCGGCGGCCGCGAACAAGCCGGCGGGCCCGGCACCGATGCAGGCCACAGACATCGGTTTCAACTCGTCCTCGCTGCGACGGCCTCGTCGATGTGGCGGCTGACAAGGACCCTGCGCAGGATCTTGCCCGCCGGATTGCGGGGGATCTCGTCGACCAGCTTCACCAGCTTGGGCTGCTTGTAGGAGGCCAGGCGGTCGGCCAGAAACCGCTGGATGTCCACCGGTGAAAGAACGGCGCCCGCCCGGGCGACGACGAAGGCGACCGGCACCTCTCCCCAGTCCGCGTCCGGGACTCCCGCGACGGCCACGTCGTGCACGTCGGGGATCTCCCCGATCACGCTCTCCAACTCGGCGGGAAAGACGTTCTGGCCACCGCGCTTGATGAGATCCTTCTTGCGCGCCTTGAGGTGGATGTACCCGTTCTCGTCCATGTGGCCCACGTCGCCTGTGCGCACCCAGCCATCGACGATGATCTCCGCCGTCTCCGTGGGGTCGGAGGCATAGTGCGACATCCGGCCGATCGCCAGTACGCAGACCTCACCCATCTCTCCGCTCGGTACCGGCTGGTTGTGCTCATCATGGATCTCGACCCTGATGCCGGGCACGCCGCGTCCCGATGACTCAAGGGGAGCGCCCGGTGCCGCCGGGGAGCTTGCGGTGAGCCAGGTCGCGATGGTGCCCCCGGCCTCGGTCATCCCGTAGACGTTGCGGAAGTCGCAGCCGAAGGCATGCATCGCGTCCGCCAGCAGGTCCGGGTTTATCGGGGATGCACCGAAGAGGATCTCGCGGAGGTTGCTCTGGACGGTGGTGTCCTTGCCGACCGCCATCATCAGGAACCGCAGCACCTGCGGCACCAGCCAGACGTGGGTGATCTCCCGGCGCTCCAGTTCACGCAGGACGGCGCGCGGCTGGAACTCCCGCATCAGGCAGAGGGTCGCACCCGCGGCCAGGTAGTGCATGGTGAAGGTGATGCTGCCGTGGGTCAATGAGTTCAGGTTGAGCAGCCGCACCCGGTCGTCGGCCTCGACCGCGGCCAGCCAGGATAGCGACATCTGCCGCAGTGCGCCCGCGGTGTGCACGACCCCCTTGGGTTTCCCGGTCGTTCCGGAGGTGAGGAGGACGGCGTACGGATCGTCCAGCCGCGCGGCCGGCGGTGACGCCGGCACCTCGGCGGTCAGCAGCGCCTGGAACTCCTCGGTGTCGAAGACGATCTGCTGGTGGCCGCCCAGTCCGAGCCGTGCCACCGGGCGCTGCTCGCCGAGGACGTGCTTGACCTCCAGGCGCTCGGCGACCTCGTGGAACTCCGCCGCCGACATGGCGTGGTTGACCGGTACGAAGGGCGCCCCTAGGTGGGCCAGCGCGAAGTAGCTGACGACGACCTCGACCCGGTTGCGGGAGTAGACGGCGACCCGGTCCCCGTGCTTGACACCCAGGCCGCCCAGGTGGGCGGCGACCGCGTGCGCGGCCCGTCGCAACTCCCGCCAGGTTAACTGCTTTTCGCCTTCGACAACGGCGGGCGCGTCCGGTCGCTGCTGGCAGTGCCGGTCAAGGATCTCACTGAGCCACATGGTTCCGTCCGGTGATCTCGCGCAGCGTCTCGACCGCCTCGAAGACGTCGACGTGCGATACGTAGAGGGCATTGAGGCCGAACCGGAGCAGGTTCGGCGGGCGTACATCCCCGATGACGCCGCGGCCGATCAGCGTGTCCATGAGCGAGGGCGCGCTGTCGTGACTGATCGTCACCTGGCTGCCGCGGCGGTGCGGCTCGCGGGGGGTGACGAGTTCGAATCCACGGCCGGTGAGGCGCTCATCGACACAGGAGATGAAGAACTCACTGAGGGACAGGCTCTTGGCTCGGACGTCCTGCATACTGACGCCCTCGAAGGCGTCGAGTGCCGCGTCGAGCGCGATGAGCGAGAGCATGTGCGGTGAGCCGATGCGGGCCCGGGAGATTCCGGGAGCCGGCTGGTACTCGGCCGCCATGCCGAACGGCCGAACGTGCCCGTGCCACCCCGTCAGCGGCTGGTCGAGCACGGCGTGATGCCGCCGGGCGACATAGATGTAGGCGGGGGCGCCCGGGCCGCCGGAGAGGTACTTGTAGCCGCAGCCGACCGCGAAGTCCACCTTGTGCTCGTCCACCGCCAGCGGCATGGCGCCGGCGGCGTGGCACAGATCCCAGACCACCACGGCGCCGACGGCGTGCGCGGCGGCGGTCAGATCCTGGATGTCCCACAGGTCGCCGGTGCGGAAGTCGACGGCGCCGGCGGCGACCACCGCAACCTGCTCGCCGTAGGCCTGGATGTGGTCAGCCAGTTCGGTCATCGGGACGCTGTGCAGCTCCAGCCCGAGCATACGGGCGACGGATGCCGCCAGATAACGGTCGGTGGAGAAGCCGTCGCCGTCGACCAGCATGACCCGCCGGTCGGGGCGGAGGCGGGCCGCAGCCGTCAGCGAGTTGAAGAGCTGTACCGAGGTGGTCTCGCCGGCCACGGTCTGGTCGGCGGCGGCCCCCAGCAGCCGCCCGATCCGGTCACCGACCCGGTTCGGAGCGTCCCACCATCCGTCATCGGTCCACACCCGGATCAGGTGGTTTCCCCACTGCTCGGCAACTGCCTTCTGCACAGCCGCGGGAACGCCTGCAGGCAGTGCGCCCAGCGAGTTCCCGTCCAGATAAACAACGCCTTCCGGGAGTAAGAACTTACTTCGCCGGTCGGCGATCGGATCGGAATCGTCTAACTGCTTGGCCAGTTCACGGCTCGGCATATGGCACGCCCCCCAGGGAATTGCGAGTAATCACCTACAACCGGTCACAGTTCTCCCCGGATGTAGCGCCCGGCAGCATACCCCACGGTCGGCCATTCAATCGCCCCCGACCAAGGCCGGATTGGGATGCTTGACACTGCAGCAACCGGGGGCTACCTTCTGGTAGTGATCTTGGGCTTGCGCCTTTCCCTTGTACGATATTTCGGATTGCCTGACCGTTTCGCCCGTGATTAGGGTTTCGTCGGCGATCACGTGATCCGTGTCACTGGGGCAGGTGTTTTCCGCCTATCTTTCACGCGAATAGTTCGGGGGAGTTGACTGGTTATGACGGAATTACCCGGGGGGGCGTCGACTCGACACGGGGCGGCCGAGTCGAGCAGAAGTCAGCCGCGTGCCTATCGCCCGCTGACCGAGGAGGAGCGCCGGGCTCAGGCGGAGCAGACCGGCGGCGAGCCGGTGCTCGACTTCAGCTATGGGCGGGTCGATGCCAACAGCACGCCCTACATCGACTACCACAGTGTCGACACCCTGCTGAGCTTGCAGCATCCGCGCAGCGATGAGCCGGCCGAACTGTGCTTCTACATCACGGGGCAGGTCCAGGAGCTGCTCTTCAAGCTCATGTTCACCGAGGTCAACCGGGTCCGGGACCTCCTCTTCGAGGACAAGCTGGACGACGCCCTGTGGGGCCTGCGGCGGATCGAGCGAATCCAGCGCGCGCTGACCGCCAGCTGGGAGCCGGTGAGCACGATCACCCCGACGGAGTTCGCCGGGTTCCGAGACCAACTCGGCTCCGCGTCCGGCTTCCAGTCGTACATGTACCGGCAGTTGGAATTCTCCCTCGGCAACAAGGAGCCGAGGATGGCCGAGGCCTACCGGGCCGTACCGTGGCTGCACAAGCAGATGCTCGAAGTCCTGCGGGCGCCGAGCCTGTACGACGCGGTACTTGCCCTGCTGCACAAGCGCGGCCTGCCGATCCCGGAGGCGTGGGTGCGCCGGGACTTCACCCGGCCCTACGAACCCTCGTCCGAGGTGGAGAACGCGTGGGCAGTGGTCTACCGCGAGCGTCGGGAATTCCGCGATCTCCACATGCTCGCCGAGGCACTGGCCGAGCTCAATTACCAATACTCTCGCTGGCGCACCACTCATCTGCTGACCGTGGAAAGGATCCTCGGGAACAAGCCGGGCACCGGTGGAACCCTGGGGGTCGCCTGGCTCCGCAAGGTCGCCGAGCATCGCTTCTTCCCCGAACTATGGTCCGTCCGCTCGGAACTGTGAGCGAGAGGATCACGGGGGTGGGATCGCTTGTCTATGGCGCCTACGATCAGGCGGCGCTGGACATTCAGTATTCGCCGAGCTCGCGCACGACAGAAATGCCGGAGATTCTGGCACAATACGCCAGCAGAAGTTCCGCCGTCCGGTCGGAGCTTTCGGCACAGACAGACCTGCAGTACGGTAAAGAACCCTGCGAGCGGCTCGATTTATTTCCGGGCAAATTACCAGGCGCACCACTGGTGGTATTCGTACACGGCGGCTACTGGCAGGAACTGAGCAAAGACGACTCCTCGTTCCCGGCGCGCGGCCTGGTGGATTCCGGGGCGGCATTCGCCGCCGTAGGGTACGGCCTGGCGCCGCGGTACCGCCTGGACGAGATCGTCGAGCAGATCCGGTGCAGCCTCGAGTTCCTGATCGAGCAGGCCCGGGAGCTCGGGTTCGACCCTGCCAGGATTCATCTGGTCGGCCATTGCGCCGGAGCCCATCTGGTGCTCATGTCGCTGCTCGACGACTGGCGGCCGGGAGGGAAGTCCCCTGCTGAGGCCTTCGCCGGCGCGACTCTCATCAGCGGGGTCTACGACCTGGAGCCGCTGAGCCTGACCTATGTGAACGAGCCACTGGGTCTGGACCGCGCGACCGCGCGCAGGCTCAGCCCCATCCACCGGCTGCCCGACCGGTTCCCTCCCCTGATCGTCGCCCGCGGCGGCGCCGAGACGGACGAGTTCTGCCGACAGCACGACCTGTTCGTCGAGGCCGCGACCGCCCGGGCCGAGACGGTCCGCGCACTGGTCGCGACGAACCGGAACCACTTCGACGTCGCCTTCGATCTCTCCGACCCGGCCACCGGGCTCGGCACGGCCCAGCTCGAGCAGCTCGGCATCGACGCCGGCTGATCCAGCGGCCCGCGCCCCCGCGCCCGCCGCCTGCGGGAACGCACGGGCGCACCCGAGACAGTCGGGCATTCTCCCACCACTTCGCCAGCTTGGAGTTCATTCAGCATGTCAACGGACAACAGGATCAAGAGCATCGTCGTTCTCGGAGGCGGCACCGCGGGCTGGATGACCGCCGCCTATCTGGGCAAGGCCCTCGGCCCGGCGGCGCGGATCACCGTCCTCGAAGCACCCAGCGTCCCGAAGATAGGCGTCGGCGAGGCGACCATTCCCAACCTGCAGAAGGTCTTCTTCGACTTCCTCGGCCTGTCCGAGGAGGAATGGATGCCCGAGTGCAACGCCAGCTTCAAGATGGGCATCCGGTTCGTCAACTGGCGGACTCCGGGCGCCGGTGAGGCCGAGGGCCGTCCGCACCTCGGGCGGCGTGACCACTTCGACCACCTCTTCGGTCTGCTCCCGACCCATGACAACGTTCCCCTGTCGCACTACTGGACGCGCAAGAAGCTGAACGGCACCACCGACGAACCGTTCGACTACTCCTGCTACGCCCAGCCGGCGATCTTCGACAAGAAGCTCTCCCCCCGCTTCCTCGACGGCACCAAGTGGGCCAGCTACGCCTGGCACTTCGACGCGCACCTGGTCGCCGACTTCCTGCGCCGCTTCTCGACCGAGAAGCAGGACGCGGTGCACATCGAGGACAAGTACACCCATGCGGACCTGGACGAGCACGGGTACATCACCGGGATCCACACCGAGGGCGGCCGCCACCTCGAGGCCGACCTCTTCATCGACTGCTCCGGCTTCCGCAGCCTCCTCCTGAACCAGGTGATGGAGGAGCCGTTCCTGGACATGAACGACCACCTGCTCAACAACCGGGCGGTGGCGACGCAGGTGCCGCACGACGACGACGCGAACGGCGTCGAGCCGTTCACCTCGGCCATCGCGATGTCCTCCGGCTGGACCTGGAAGATCCCGATGCCGGGCCGGTTCGGAACGGGCTACGTCTACTCCGACCAGTTCACCTCGCAGGACGAGGCCACCGAGGAGTTCTGCAAGATGTGGAACCTCGACCCGGAGAAGCAGCCGCTCAACCACATCAAGTTCAAGGTCGGCCGGACCCGGCGCGCCTGGGTCAAGAACTGCGTCGGCATCGGCCTCGCCTCGGGCTTCCTGGAGCCGTTGGAGTCGACCGGTATCTACTTCTCCTACGCCTCGCTCTACCAGCTGGTCAAGCACTTCCCGGACAAGCGTTTCGATCCGGTGCTGATCGACCAGTTCAACCGCGAGGTCCAGGTCATGTTCGACGACACCCGTGACTTCGTCCAGGCGCACTTCAGCTTCGCACCGCGCAACGACACCCCGTTCTGGCGCGCTTGCAAGGATCTCGAGCTCGCGGAGGGCTTCCAGGAGAAGGTGCGGCTCTACAAGTCCGGTCTCGGGGTGAACCTCCCCGTGACCGACGAGAGCAACTACTACGGCAACTTCGAGGCGGAGTTCCGCAACTTCTGGAGCAACGCCAACTACTACTGCGTGTTCTCGGGGCTCGACTACCTGCCCGACCACTCGCTGCCGGCCCTGGAGTTCAAGCCCGAGTCCGTCGAGGGCGCCGAGGCCGTCTTCGCCCAGATCAAGCAGCGCGAGGGGGAACTGCTGGAGACCCTGCCGACCATGCACGAGTACCTGAAGCACCTGCACAGCAAGTAATGACGCTCCAGCCCCAGATGGTCGCTCCGGCCGAGTTCCGCTCGTTGATGTCGCAATTCCCGACCGGAGTCACCATCGTGACGACGACGAACGAGCGCCGACAGCCGCGAGGCATGACCTGCTCCTCGCTGTGCAGTCTCACCCTGCAGCCGCCGACCCTGCTGGTGTGTCTGCGCTCGCAGAGCCCGACGTTGGAGACGCTGCTGGCACGGGGCAGCTTCGCCGTGAACTTCCTGCACAGCGAGGCCCGTGCCGCCGCCGAACTCTTCGGTTCGGGCGCACCCGACCGGTTCGACCAGGTGCCCTGGGTGCCTGGTCCGGCCGGGCCCCACCTCACCGAACACTCTCATGCCGTGGCCGACTGCCAGGTCTCGGACACGGCCGAGGGCGGCAGTCACACGGTCGTCTTCGGACGGATCTCCGCCATCTCGCAGCGAGCGGGTCTCACCCCGCTCCTGTACGGCCGGCGCACGTTTCTGCCCTGGCCGCAGTGACGCAGGAACAGCCCTCGTGCCCAACTCGCCCGACAAGGAGTAGTGAGCGTGACGGACGCCACCGTCCAGCAAAGTGACACTTCCACGCAGCAAGCACCTCGAGGGGCCCTCGCCGTCGTCCTGGTCGCCGCCTTCCTGGTGCTCGCCGACACCTCCGTGGTGAACATCGCGGCCCCCGTGCTGCAGGCCGACCTCGACGCGAGCTTCGCCGAGACCCAGTGGGTGGTGGCGTCCTACCAGCTCGCCTACGCGGCCCTGCTGATCACCGGCGGACGGCTCGGCGACCTGTACGGGCACCGGCGCCTGTTCGTGGCGGGCCTGCTCGGATTCGTCCTGGCCTCGACCGCCTGCGCGTTCGCGACCGGCCCCGCGGTGCTCATCGTGGCCCGGACCCTGCAGGGCGTCACGGCCGCCATGATGTACCCGCAGACGCTGTCGGTGATCCAGGTCGTCGTCCCGCCGGAGCAGCGGCCGAAGGCCTTCGCGACCTTCGGAATGGTCGCCAGTTCCGCCACCATCATCGGACCGATGATCGCCGGTGTGGCGATCCAGGCCAACCCGCTGGACAGCAGTTGGCGGCTGGCCTTCCTGGTGAACGTGCCGGTGGGGGTGCTCGGTGCGATCGCGGCGATGCGTGTTCTTCCCGCCACGCGGTCTCCGCACGCCCGGAGGCTGGACCTCCCCGGCGTCCTCACGGTCACGGCGGCTCTCACCTGCCTGTGCCTGCCCCTCATCGAGGGACACGAGAAGGGGTGGCCGTGGTGGTGCTTCGCCCTGCTCGGCTGCTCAGTCCCGCTGTTCGCCCTGTTCGCGCTGCGCTGCTCGGCCGTCCACCGCCGTACCAAGTCGGCGCTGGTACCGCCGTCCCTGTGGGGCCAGCGCGGGTTCACTGTCGGACTGGTCATGTACCTCCTGGCCTACTCCGGCATCGCATCGTTCTTCTTCTACCAATCGCTCATGCTGCAACAGGCCTTCGACTACAGCGCGCTGGCCGTCTCAGCCATCGCCACGCCGTTCGCGGTGGGCTCACTGGGCGGCTACTACTCGTCGGCTGCTCTCGCGAGGCACACGAGCGGCCGGATGGCGATCGTGACGGGTGGGCTGATCTGGTCGATCGGCGTCGGCGCGGCCGGGGCCACCGCCCTCCTCGCCGGCGACGGGCTCCAGGGCTGGTACTTCCTGCCCTCGTTCCTGATCGCCGGTCTCGGCCTGGGCCTCGCCCTCGCGCCGCTGATGGGCGAGGTACTGAAGTCCGTGAGCGGTGCGGACGCCGGCTCAGCGTCCGGAACCCTCAGCACCGGCCAGCAGATCGGTGCTGTCCTCGGCATGGCGCTCATCGGCTCGGCCTATTTCGCAGTCCTCGGCTCAGGAGACCGGCAGCACTACCGCCTGGCCTTCGCCGTGGCCTCGTTCTGTATCGCCGTCGCGGCGGCAGCGCTCGCGGCGGGTGTGCGTTTTCTCCCCAGGACGGATACTCCGCGATGAACCAGACACTGATCGAACACCTCGAGTCCCGAGCGCACTCGCTGCGCGACCCGGAACTGACCTTCGTGGACGAGGGCCGCAAGCTCACCCTGACCGGTCTGCTGCGGGAGGCGCACGACACGGCCCGGGGCCTGACAGCCCTCGGCGTGCGGCCCGGCCACCGGGTGGCCTTCGTCATGCCGAACGAGAGCAGCTTCCTGGTGATGCTGTTCGCCGCCCAGTACGCGCACGCCACCCCGGTTCCGTTGGCCCCGCCCTTCGGCGCCGGCAGCATGCCCGAGTACGTCCGGCACGTCGCCGGGATCCTCGCCGACGGCAACATCGGACTCCTGGTCGTGGACTCCGCCCTGCCGACCCTGCAGGACGCGCTGACCGCCGCGCTGCCCGACGCCGTCGTGCTCTCCCAGGCGGCGATACCCGGGGCGGACGAGGAACTGCCCGCCGGGCGACCGGATTTCGAGCATCCCGCTTTCATCCAGTACACCTCCGGCAGCACCTCGGCGCCGAAGGGCGTGACGCTCACCCACGGCAACCTCGTCGCGGGCCTCCGCGCCATCGCCGAGCCCTCGGCGGTGACTCCCCAGGACAAGTGGGGGATCTGGGCACCGCTCTTCCACGACATGGGCATCTTCGCGTTCCTGACAGCCCTGTCCGCCGGCTGCGACGTCGTCCTGTGGCACCCCCGCACCTTCGTGCGCGACCCGCTCGGCTGGCTGGGCCGGTTCGCCGACGAAGGGTGCACCCTGTCGCCGGCACCCAACTTCGCGCTGGACGTGATGGTCGCCGCGGCCAAGGCAAAGGGCCTGCCGGACGGACTCGACCTGAGCAGGTGGCGGCTGCTCTACAACGGCGGCGAACCGGTCAACGCCCACTCTGTCGAGGAGTTCCAGCAGACCTTCGGCCCGGTGGGCTTCCGGCCCGAAACCATGCGCCCCGTCCTCGGCATGGCCGAGGCGACCCTGCTGGTCACCTTCCCGCCCCTGGGCCGGGCACCGCTGGTGCGCTGGGCGGACCGGAAGGCGCTGCTCGACGGCGCCTTCGTGCCCGCACCCGCCCATGAGGACGGCTCGCGCGCCCTGGTGAGCGTCGGGCTCGCCGTCCCCGGCGTCGAGATCCGCATCAGCGCCGACGGCCGGGCAGCCCCCGAGGGACGGGTCGGCGAGATCGAGCTCTCGGGCGCCGTGGTGACCCGCGGCTACTTCGGGCGCCCGGTCGGCGACGAACGGACACACGACGGGTGGCTGCGCACCGGCGACCTGGGGGTGATCATCGACGGCGAGCTCTACATGGTCGGCCGTGCCAAGGACCTGATCACCGTACGGGGCCTCAACTACTACGCGGAGGACGTCGAGGCGGTCATCCGCGACCTGCCCGGCCTGTCCCGCAAGCGGTGCGTCGCGATCCCTGACGACGAGCGGATGCTGGTCGTGGCCGAGACCGCTCTGGAGGACCCGGCCGAGCGGGCCGCGCTGCTCGACGAGATCCGTAACAGGATTCAGACCCGGATCGGGCTGCCCGACACAAAGGTCCGGCTGGCCCCACCCAGATTCCTGCCGCTCACCAGCAGCGGCAAGGTGCAGCGCCGCAGGCTCCGCTCCCTGTTCGGCGAACTCGCGGGCTCCCCGGCCGGCAGCTGACGGACCACCTGGCGGCTTCCTGCCGACGAAGACATCACCGCAGTGACCGAGAGACAAAAGAGGGAAAGTGTTGAACAACGGTAGTGCGCAGTCCGTCCGCGAGGTGATCGGAAAAGAGGTCGGGCTCGCCCCCGAATCGTTGCCCGGAGACGGCGAGCTCTCCGCGCTCCCCGGCATGGACTCGGCCAAGCTGCTCGAAGTGGTCAGCACGCTGGAGGCGGCGCACGGCGTCTCGATCGACGACGACCTGCTCTTCTCGATCGAGACCGTGGACGACCTGATCCGTGCCCTGGACAGCAGACTGGCGGTCGACGCGCCCGCGGCGGAGCCCGGTCAGTGACGCAGGACACCGCGAGGGCCTGGCTCAACGGGCTGGCCGGCATCGTCCCGACCCCCGACGAGTATGTGCGCTTCGATGTCGACCGAGAGGCGGCGTTAGGGATCCTGCGCTGCTCCAAGGACGTCCTCGACCTGCTGGTGCGCGAGGGTCTGCGCCAGCGCACCGTCGGCGGGCGCATGCTGTTCGATGACAGCGACATCCGCAACGTGGCGACGAACTCCGGCCTGGGCACCTCGGTACCCGAACTCGTCCAGCGCTACGTCTTCCGCTTCGTCACCGGTGACCCGAGTGGCTGGATCTCTCCGCAGACGTGGACGGTACGGAACCTGGCCGCCTGCCTGGAGTCGCCCGACTGCGCCGGTGACTGGGCCTTCGCGCCGCTGGTCTGCGAGCAGTTCGGCGGCCGGGCGCGGGACACCCGCACCGTGGTGGGAGCGGAGGCGGCCGCCGGCGGCGAGAGCGTCGACGGCCGGGTCCCGCTCGCGCGGTTCGACGCCACGGTGCACCTGACCGGCGAGGTGCGACGAATACGCGATCCGCTGGTGCGCGAGGCGTTCCGCGAGTCCCTCGACGAGATGCTGACCGGCCGACTGCGCTACCAGGCCATGCCGACCGCGCTGCGCAACGATCCGGCGGCCGCGCGCGCCAACGGCACGGTCAACTGCATCAGCGTCAGCCTCCACCTACAGCAGGTCTTCACCGAGGCCGGCATCCGATCCCGCACCCGCAAGGGCTACGTCGTGGGGATGCTCGGCAGCGAGCACTCCTGGGTCGAGGTCCTGGAGGACGGCCTGTGGAAGGTCGTGGACCCCGTCTATGCCCTACTGGGGCTGCAGCAGGGGGCCCCCGAGGACTACGTCGAGTTCTGCCTGGGCTCGATCCTCAACCGGCTGATCCCCTGTGACGGTCCGGCCGACGCGGAGACCGTCCGGCATCAGCACCAGGGCGCCACCGCACCCACCCGCAACGTGATCGTGACCAAACCAGTGAAGGAGACCGGATGAGTGCCGCCCGTCGAGTGCTCGGGGAGTGCGTGGCGTTCGCCGCCGCCGTCGACGCGATCGGTGACGATGACGACCTGCGGGAATCCGGACTGAACTCCGGGGAAATGGTCCTGTTCGTCATGCGGGTCGAGGAACTGCTCGGCCGGCCGTTGACCGACAGCGAGCTGGACTCGGTCACGACCATCGCCAGCGTCGACGCCCTGCTGAACCCGCAGCCCGCCCAGTAGATGGCCGTGTCCGCCCGGGAGGCGGCCCGGCTGATGGCCGCCGCCAGGGCCCGCCTGCCGCAGCGCACGGTGCTGCGCTTCGCCCGGAGCGTCAGCGGCGGCCCCGGCCTGCATGTGGCGGAGTCCCAGCTGCTCGCCGAACTGCCCCCCGGCCGGCGGCAGGACTTCGCACTGGGCCGGTGCGCGGCGGCCCAGTGCCTGCGGGCCCTGGGCCGGCCAGGACCGGTGCTCGCGAGCGGGCGGATGCCACGCTTCCCGGACGGCGTCCGCGCCTCGATCAGCCACCGGGACGGGCTGGGGGTGTGCCTCGCGGCTGCCGCCCACCAAGTCCGGGCGATCGGCGTCGACGTCGAGCTTGCCGAAGCACTTCCGCTCGAAGCCACGCGGCTGGTGTGTACGGATCGGGAACGCGGCTGGCTGGACCGCCACCCCGCCCCGCGCGGCCTGCTGGCGGTGCTCTTCTCCCTGAAGGAGTCGATCTACAAAGCACGCTGCGCGCTGGACCTGCCCACCCGAAACTTCAAGGAGATCGAGATTCCGCCCCATCCAACGGGACCGTACCCCGGGCACCTCACCGTCGGCGGACTCGTCATGACCGTCGGCGTCCTGGAGTCGGACCGGCTCATCCTGACCTGGGCGGTCGTCGCCCATGACTAGCTACCACCGACTGCTCGACGAGATCGTGGCCGGCGAGTCCGACCCGCCGGCGATGGTGACCGCCCTCGGACTGCCCCGGATCGACGGCTGGGCCCCCTGCCGCGTCTGGGGCACCTGGGAGGTGGACACCGTACTGGTCGGCCCAGGAGGAGTGTTCGGAGGCTACCTGGCCGCCGTCGCGGACAGCTTCTCCGGGATGTGCATGTACACGGTCCTGGCGGACGGCCAGTGGCTGGCGACGCGCGAACTGTCGACCCGCTTCCTGCTCCCCCTGCGCGGGGGCCGGGTGCACACCGAATCCACCGTGATCAGGAGCGAAGGCCGCCGGACGTGGGTGGACACCGTCTTCCGGAGCGAGGACGGCACCACCGTGTGCACCGCGCAGGCCGTTCAGGTGACCACCGTCGCCAACTGGACCGGTCCTGCAGCTCCCTGGCGTGACCGCCCGGCGCCGACGGCCGGCTCCGCCTGATTCCCTTCTCCTTCGACACCTCTCAGGGGTCCCTACATGAGTTCCATCTCGCACTACGAACAGGACGAGGCTCTGCGCATCGGTGAGCTGTTCTCCATGGGAGCGGCCCTCCACCCCCACGTCCGGTTCACCCTCGACCACCCGCTGACGATGTTCCCCGAGTCGGGCACGGAGCTGACGTACAGCCAGCTGGCCGACCACGTGGCCGAAACAGCCGCCCGGCTGAGCTCCGCAGACGTCGGACCCGGGAAGAAGGTGGTGCTCTTCGCCTCCAACACCTTCGACCTGGTCCTCCTGACGTGTGCGATAGCGCAGGTCGGCGCGGTGCCCGTGCTGCTCTCGCCCAAGCTGACCGGTGACGTCGTCGCCCAGCTGGTGGCCAAGTGCGACCGGCCGGTGCTGCTGACCGACGCGGCGACCCTGGCCGGTCCTCTGGACGGCTTGGACCTGTCCGAGGTCACCAGCCGTGTCCTGCTGATCAGCGATGAGAGCGCTGCCCACGTCAGCCTGGCGAAGTTCGCCGGCTCCCCGCGCCGGGCTCCGGTCCGCCTGGCGCCGGACGACCTCTGCCTGATCACCCACACCTCCGGCACCACCGGCCTGCCCAAGCTCGTCATGCAGTCGTCCCGCAGCCTGTGGTGGCACCTCAAGCCGCAGCTACGCAGCGCGAAGAAGCTGAACAGCCGTGAGGCACGCGGCATCTGCGTCTCCTTCGTGCACGTCAGGACCTGGCCGCTGCTGTGGATCGCCCTCTACCGCGGCCAGCACACCGTGGTGCTCTCCGCCCCCGATCCGGACAAGGCCGCCGAACTGTTCAGCGCGGTCAAGCCGGGCATGCTCGAAGCCCACCCGAACTGCTACATCCTGTGGGAGAAGCTCGCCGAGGACCCCCGGGGCCCGCTGGCGAACGTGCGTTACTTCGTCAACACTTTCGACGCGATGCACCCTCGGACCATGCGGATCCTGCTCGCCGCGAGCCGGCGCAAGATGCCGCTCTACCTCCAGGGATACGGGCAGTCCGAGGTGGGCCCGATCTCGCTGCGCATCTACAACCGCCAGCTGGCCAAGAACGCGGACGGGCGCTGCCAGGGCTTCACCGCCCGCGGCGTCAGCGAGGTGAAGATCGGGACCGCGGCCTCCCCCAAGTCCGGGCCGAACCGCATCGGGCCGATCCTGGTCCGCTCCCAGGGGCACTCCCTGGGCCTGCTCGGCGACGCCGAGCAGTTCGCCGAGCGCTTCTCCGGCGGCTGGTGGCGCACCGGTGACCTCGGATACCGCACCAAGTGGGGCTGCGTGCACCTGCTCGACCGCGAGGTCGACCACATCGACGGGGTCACCAGCAACCTCGAGATCGAGGACCGCCTCATGGAGCACCTACCCGAGTTGACCGAGGTCGTGCTGGTCACCGACGGCGCCGGAAAGGTCGCTCCGGTCATCGCCACCCACAACGACAAACCGCTGGCCGTGCACGCCTGGAAGCGCGCCACCGCGGGCCTCCCGGAGATGCGCGAGCCGCTGCACTGCCGCTGGACCGACCTGCCGATGACCTCCACCTGGAAGGTCCGCCGCCAGGTCCTCACCACCATGATCACCGAAGGCGCGCTTCCGCTGCTCGAATCCGCGGCGCGGGCCTGAAGGCCGGAGCAGAAGCGATGACCATCGAGGTAGACCTCTTCTCACAGGAGTTCGGAGCCGTTCCGTTCCCCGTGCTCAGTCAACTGCGCGAGCAGGCTCCCGTGCACTACGACCCCACGACCCGCCTGTGGCTGGTGACCAGGGACGAGGACATCCGGCGGGTGCTGTTGGACCCGGAGACCTTCCCCAGCGACAACGCCCTGAGCCCAGTCATGCCGCTGCGCGTGCCCGCGCTCCGGATCCTCAACAGGGCCGGCTTCAACACCAAGCCGGCACTGTTCAACAACAGCGGCCCCAGTCACGCGGGACTGCGCGCGATCATGCTGAAGCTCTTCAGCATGCAGCGCGTGCGAGCGGCCCTCCCCATGATCGAGCAGATCACCGCGGAGGAACTGGACGTGGTCGAGTCCGTACTGGCCGAAAAAGGGCAGTGCGATCTGGCCACCACTGCGGCCCGGCAGATCCCCGTCCGGGTGCTGCTGGAGATCCTGGGGCTCGCCAAAGTCGCACCGGTCGACGTCATGACGGTCGCCGGCTGGGCCGAGGCCTTCATCCACCTGTTCTGGGGCCGCACGGGAAAGGACGAACAGCGCGAGTACGCCGAGCGGGCCGCGGAGCTCTACGCCTGGCTCAGCGACCTGATCGAGCTGCGAGACGTACCGGAGGACTCACTGCTCGGGGCACTCCTCGCCTATCGCGGTCCGGACGGGGAACCCGCCACCCGCGAGGAGTTCCTCGGCGTGTGCTCCAGCGCCATGGTGGCCGGGCACATCACGACCACCCAGATGATCAGTTCCACGCTGTACCGCGCGCTGGAGGGCCGGCGGCACTGGCAGGCGCTGGGCGCCGACCCGGCGCTGAGCGGGCCCTGGGCGGAGGAGATCATCCGCAGGGAGACCTCGCTCACCGCCTGGCGCCGCGTCACCAGCCGTGACACCACCGTGGGCGGTGTCGAACTACCCGCGGGGGCGCAGCTGCTGGTGATGCTCACCAGCGCCGGCAATGATCCGGAAGCGTACGAGAACCCCGAGGAGATCTGCCCGTTCCGCGACGGCGGACGCCGGCACGTCGGATTCGGCCTGGGCAGCCAGCGCTGCCCAGGCGCTGAACTCGCGCGGGCCGAAGGACAGGTCGTCCTGGGCCAGATGGTCCGGAGGTTCCCCACGATGCGCCTGGTGAGCGAGGAGCGCCCGCCGTACCTGGAGCTGATCTCCTTCCGGGCTCCCACCAGCGTGCTCGTCACCGTGTGACGGTCATCCACCACAGAACAGCCGGGTGGACTCCCGCGGTAGGGCCCTCCCCGGGCTCTGCCGCGGCAGGACGCCGAGGAACGGGACGTTCATCCCCCGTGTCCGGTGGCTGCGGCCCCGGCTGCCAGACGCCCGAAGACATAGGAATCGACTATGCAGCAACCGGCCGGGGTCATTCTCGCCGCCACCGACCAGAACCTGAATCCGTTCCTGCGCGTGATGCCGGCCGTCGTGGTCGTCATGGCCGCCTCCGCCCTCTGCGGACGACTGGCGATCCTGCTCAGGCAACCGCGCGTACTCGGGGAGATGATCTCCGGCATCCTGCTCGGTCCGACACTCTTCGGGGCGCTCTTCCCCGGAGCTCAGCAGGCCGTCTTCGCGCCGGACGTGAAGCCCGTCCTGTCGGTGCTGAGCACGATCGGACTGACCCTCTTCATGTTCCTCGTCGGCGTCGGCCTGGACCACGGGTCGACCGACGGCGCCAAGGACGCCCGGAACGCAGCCGTCCTGGCCTTCTCAGGCATCGTCCCCTCCCTGCTGCTCGGCGCCGCCATCGCCTGGCCATACCACGACCGCCTCTCCCGGGCCGACGTCAGCCCGGTCGAGTTCGCGCTGTTCACCGGCGGTGCCCTGTCCCTCACCGCGTTCCCAATGCTCGCCCGCATCCTGTACGAACGCCGGCTACAGAACACGCCGCTCGGCCGGTTGTGCCTGCTCGCCGCATCCGTCGACGACGCCGTAGCCTGGTGCTTCCTCGCGGTCCTGTCCGCAGTGCACACCGGCACCGGCGCGGCCGACGCGCTGCGCACCATCGGGCTCACCGTGGCGTTCGTTCTCGTCCTGCGGCTCGGCGTCGCCAGGCTGCTGCGCGTGCTCGGCTCCCAGGTCGCGCGCACCGGCCGTTTCGGCCTTGACCAGATGTACCCGATCGTCGGAACGGTCCTGCTCGCCGGTCTGTTCACCGACTACATCGGCGTCCACGCCGCGTTCGGCGGCTTCATCGCCGGCCTCGCCATGCCACGCGACCCGGCTTTCCGCGAGGCCCTGCACAGCCGGATGATGGAGCTCGTTTGCGTGCTGCTGCTCCCCATCTTCTTCGCGTTCTCCGGCCTCAACACCCGGCTCGACGGGCTGGCCGACTGGGGCATGCTCCTGCCCTTCGTCCTGATCCTGGCCGCCGGCTTCGTCGGTAAGTACTTCGGCTGTGCCCTGGGAATGCGGGCCACCGGCTTCTCCTGGCGTGAGTCCTGGGCCGTCGGCGGCTTGATGAACGCCCGCGGCATGATGATCCTCATCTTCATCAACATCGGCCTGGAGCAGGGGATGATCACCCAGGACGTCTTTTCCATGCTCGTCCTCATGGCCGTGTTGACCACCGCCGCCGCCGTGCCGCTGTACCGCTGGGCCTTGCCCGAGCGACTGGAACAGGCCATGTCTCCTGCAGACCAGGAGGGCCCCTCGGACCCGAAGAACACCGAGTCCCTCGCAGTGACCGTCGCCGCCGGAAGGGAGTGACTGGCAATCTCGGGCCCAGCCTTCTCGCCGTCCTCCTCAAAGCCCTTCTCGCCGCTGCCGCGTACTTGCCAGCCTGGAAATCCGCCTCTGGGACCTGAACGAGCAGCGCGTGCGCCGCACCGTCTGTGCCCGAGACCTAAGACCTGGTCACACCGACTGGAGGCGCTTCGCACCGCACATCCCGTCCCCTGAGGGGTGTGGTCGACGCAGAGGTGGGGACGTGGCACAGACCGGTGTTTTCGCAGGTGGGGCGGGGCCGAACGGATGTCGCACACGTATTCGAAATTTGGTCTATGGTGGGGGTGAGGTAGCTGGGAACAGACGTTCGATAGCCGAGTTGCTCACGAGTGCGGGAGGTGCGTGTGCCGGGGTTCACGCATCTGCACACCGTCTCCGGATTCTCCCTGCGATATGGAGCCTCGCATCCGGAACGGCTGGCCGAGCGCGCCTCCGAGCGGGGTATGGACGCCCTGGCTCTCACCGATCGCGACACGCTGGCCGGTGCCGTCCGGTTCGCGAAGGCCTGTGCGAAGGCAGGGGTCCGTCCGGTGTTCGGGGCGGATCTGGCGGTGGCGGGAGTGGAACCCCCCGAGCCCGGGCCGCGGAGCCGGCGTCGCACCCCGGTGCGGGGTGGTGCCTTTGTCGACGAGTCGGCCCCTCGTGTCACCTTTCTCGCCCGGGACGGTGGCCGGGGGTGGGGGGAGCTGTGCCGGCTCGTGTCCGCGGCGCACGAGGCGGAGGGAACGCCCCTGCTGTCCTGGGAGCGCAATCATGCCGAGGGGCTGACCGTGCTGCTCGGGCCCGATTCGGAGGTCGGTCGTGCGCTGGCCGCCGGGCGTCCCGACCGGGCCGCGAGGCTGCTCGTGCCCTGGCGGGAGGTCTACGGCGACGCCCTGCGGCTGGAGGTCGTCTGGCATGGCCGGAAGGGAACGGGGCCCGGCTCCCTTCGGCTGGCCGCCCGTACCGTCGGGTTCGCCGCCGAACAGCGGATCCGGCCCGTGCTCAGCAACGCCGTGCGGTACGCCGACCCTGGGCTGGGGCCGGTCGCCGACGTCCTGGACGCCGCCCGTCGGCTGGTGCCCGTCGACCCGGCCAAGGGGCTGGACTCCGGTGCGGCCTGGCTCAAGGACGCGGAGGCCATGTTCGGGGTGGCGGAGCGGATCGTGGTGGCCGCGGGGTTCCGGCAGGACACCGCGCACCGGCTGGTGGAGCAGACCGAGGCCACGGCCGCGGAGTGCCTGGTCGACCCCGAGGACGACCTCGGGATCGGGACCGTCCACTTCCCCGAGCCGCACCTGGTCGGCGCCGGCCGCCGCACCGCCCAGCGGACGCTGGCCTCACGGGCCGCGGCGGGGATGGTGCTGCGCGGGTACGACCGGCGGCGGGACTACTGGGAGCGGATGCACCACGAGCTGGACATCATCGCCCACCACGGGTTCGCCTCCTACTTCCTGACCGTCGCCCAGGTGGTCGACGACGTGCGGGAGATGGGCGTACGGGTCGCCGCCCGGGGGTCCGGGGCGGGGTCGCTCGTCAACCATCTGCTCGGGATCGCGCACGCCGATCCGATCGAGCACCGGCTGCTGATGGAGCGCTTCCTGTCGAAGGAACGCGTCGTGCTGCCCGACATCGACATCGACGTGGAGTCCGCACGCCGGCTGGAGGTCTACCGCGCGATCATCGACCGGTTCGGCACCGAGCGGGTCGCGACGGTCGCGATGCCGGAGACGTATCGCGTCCGGCATGCCATCCGTGATGTGGGGGCCGCCCTGTCCATGGATCCGGCCGAGATCGACCGGGTCGCCAAGTCCTTTCCCCATATTCGGGCGCGGGATGCCCGTGCGGCACTGGAGGAGTTGCCCGAGCTGCGCGCGCTGGCCGGGGAGAAGGAGAAGTACGGGAGGCTGTGGGAGCTGGTCGAGGCGCTGGACGCGCTGCCGCGCGGCGTGGCCATGCATCCGTGCGGGGTACTGCTCTCCGACGCCTCCCTGCTCGCGCGTACGCCGGTCATGCCGACCAGCGGCGAGGGTTTCCCGATGTCGCAGTTCGACAAGGACGACGTCGAGGACCTCGGGCTGCTGAAGCTCGACGTGCTGGGGGTGCGGATGCAGTCGGCCATGGCGCACGCGGTGGCGGAAGTGCGTCGGGCGTCGGGTGTCCGGGTCGATCTGGACGCCCTGCCGCCGGGGGATCCGGAGACGTACCGGCTGGTCCGGTCCACCGAGACGCTCGGGTGCTTCCAGATCGAGTCGCCCGGGCAGCGGGACCTGGTCGGACGGCTCCAGCCGGCCACTTTCCACGATCTCGTCGTCGACATCTCACTGTTCCGGCCCGGGCCGGTCGCCGCCGACATGGTGCGGCCGTTCATCGAGGCACGGCACGGGCGGGCGCCGATCCGCTACCCGCACCCGGATCTGGAGGAGCCGCTGCGGGACACGTACGGGGTCGTCGTCTTCCACGAGCAGATCATCGACATCGTCGACATCATGACCGGCTGCGGGCGTGGTGAGGCGGACCGGGTGCGGCGCGGGCTGTCGGACCCGGAGTCGCAGGCGCGGATCAAGGTGTGGTTCGCGCAGCACGCGGCGGCCCGGGGTTATGACGCGGAAACGATTCAGCGGACCTGGGAGATCATCGAGGCCTTCGGGTCGTACGGCTTCTGCAAGGCGCACGCGGTCGCCTTCGCCGTGCCGACGTACCAGTCGGCCTGGCTGAAAGCGCATCATCCGGCCGCGTTTTACGCCGGGCTGCTCACGCACGACCCCGGGATGTACCCGAAGCGGCTGCTGCTGGCGGACGCGCGGCGGCGCGGGGTGCCGGTGCTGCCGTTGGACGTGAACAAGTCGGGGGTCGCACACCGTATCGAACTGGTGTCCGGTATTTGGGGTCTGAGGCTGGCCCTCTCCGATGTGCACGGCATCAGCGAGGCCGAGGCGGCGCGGATCGCCGAGGGGCAGCCGTACGACTCACTGGTCGACTTCTGGGAGCGGGGCCGGCCCAGCCGTCCGCTGGCGCAGCGGCTCGCGCAGGTGGGAGCGCTGGACGCGTTCGGCGCCAACCGCCGGGATCTGCAACTGCATCTGACCGAACTGCACCGGGGCGCCCGGGGTGGCGGCGGTGGCCAGTTGCCGTTGGCCGGGGGACGGAAGACCGCGCCGGCCGGGCTGCCCGACCTCACCTCCTCGGAGCGGCTCAGCGCCGAGCTGGGCGTGCTGTCCATGGACGCCTCGCGCAATCTGATGGACGACCACCGGGCGTTCCTCGACGAGCTGGGCGTGGTGTCGGCGCGGCGGCTGCGCGAGGCCCGGCACGGGGAGACGGTGCTGGTCGCCGGCGCCAAGGCGGCCACCCAGACGCCGCCGATCCGGTCCGGCAAACGCGTCATCTTCTCCACCCTGGACGACGGCACGGGCCTGGTCGACCTGGCCTTCTTCGACGACTCGCACGATGCCTGCGCCCACACCGTCTTTCACTCCTGGCTGCTGTTGGTGCGCGGAGTGGTGCAGCGGCGCGGCCCACGCAGCCTCAGCGTGGTGGGCGCCGCCGCCTGGAACCTCGCGGACCTGCTGGAAGTGCGCCGGGAAGAGGGGCTGGAGGGGGTGGCGGCCCGGCTGGCCGGGACAGGCGACGGCGATCTCGGTGACGACGGCGAGGGGGCCGCGCGCCGGCGGCTCGCCGGCTCGGAGGGGGCGCCCGCACCGGCGGGCTCCGCGGCCCAGGACCCGATGGAGCAGCGGAGGATCCGCATGTCCACGGGGTACGAGATGCACCCCTGGGCCGATCTGCGTCCCGCGGGCGAGGGGCCCGCGGTGGGAAGGAAGTTGTGGCACCAGAGTCCGGGGAGTGCGGGATGACCATCCTCTGTGTACGTTTCCAGCTGCCTCCGGCGAGCGAGGCGGATCTGCCCCAGCTGCTCGGGATGCTCGAGGAGTTCACGCCCGTCGTCCAGGCCCTGCCGCCGGACGGGGCGCTGGCCGACCTGCGGGGCGCCGAGCGGTACTTCGGGCGGGACGCCGTCGAACTGGCCTCGGTGATCCGGGTGCGCTCGCTCGCGCTGTACGGCGTCGACTGCGTGATCGGTGCCGGGCCCGGCCCGATGCTGGCCCGGGTCGCGCTGCGTGACGCCGTGCCCGGGATGACGTGTGCGGTGCCCGACGAGCCGGGGGCCGTCGTGGAGTTCCTCGCCGGCAAACCCGTCGCCGCGCTGCCGGGTGTGGGCGCGGCGACCGCCCGCACGCTGGACGACTACGGACTCGACACTCTCGGCAGGGTCGCCGCCGCGCCGCTGTCCACGCTCCAGCGGCTGGTCGGCGCGAAGGCCGGACGCGAACTGCACGAGAAGGCGAACGGAGTCGACCGCGGCCGGGTCGTACCGAACGCCGTCTCCCGGTCCCTCGCCACGGAACGCCCCTTCGGGCGCGACGAACTGGACCCGGACCGGCACCGCCGGGCGCTGCTGTCGGCCGCCGAGGAGATCGGCGCCCGGCTGCGGACCCTGGACAAGGTCTGCCGCACGCTCACCCTCACCGTGCGCTACGCCGACCGGTCCGCCACGACCCGCAGCCGCAAGCTGAACGAACCGACCGCGCACTCACCGGCGCTGACCAGGGCCGCGTACGGCATGTACGAGGCGCTCGGCCTGCAGCGCGCCCGGGTGCGGGTGATCGCCCTGCGCGCCGAGGGGCTCGACCCCGCCGACCAGGCCTCCTACCAGCTGACCTTCGACCCCGTGGACGAGCGGGTCCGCCGTATCGAGGAGGTCGCGGACCGCGCGCGAGCCAAGTTCGGGCCGCGGGCGGTGATGCCCGGGGGGTTGGCGGGGCGGGCGGCGTAGACCCTCCCGCCTGACGTCAGTTGGCCCACGGCGGCACGATGCGGGTGCCGTCGGCCAGTCGTGCCTCCAGACCGACGGAGGTGGTGACCCAGGAGTACGCGGTCCGGTCGGTCGGGTTCTCGACGGCCAGGGTGGCACCGGCGTTGACGATCACGGTGTCACCGGCCGTGATCCGGTCGGTGTGGCCATCGAGGGTGATCAGCAGTTCGCCGTCGAGCAGATGGAAGATCTCCTCGCGGCTGACGGTGTGCGCCGGTGCCTTGAGGCCGGCGGGGATCTCGCCCCGCCAGGCGCAGAGTTCCTCGCTGCCGCTGCGTGGGGTGGCGTACGAGACGAAACGGGCGCCGTGGATCTCGTGGGTGACGGCTTCGGTCGCGCGGATGACGGGCATGGCTGCCTCCAAGCTGGGCGCACGGCAAGTGGTCAAGTGGCTTGACTATATGGTCAAGTTACTTGACCGTCACGTCAAGGGTGTTTCAATGCATG
Organism: Streptomyces sp. NPDC006372; assembly: GCF_040612515.1. NCBI lineage: Bacteria > Bacillati > Actinomycetota > Actinomycetes > Kitasatosporales > Streptomycetaceae > Streptomyces > Streptomyces sp. NPDC006372. The sequence goes on from NZ_JBEXQJ010000037.1 coordinate 40,253, forward strand.
CGTGCAGAACTCCGAGGCCATGGCCCTGTCCGCCGCCCTGCTCGCCGCCGCCGGCGGGCTCACCCAGCGCATCCACGAGGGCGTGGTCGCCCGTGGCTTCGAGGGGCTGCGACCCGCGCACGGTTTCGCCTTCGCCCGGCTCGCTCCGGACGGCGCGACGGTCACCGACCTCGCCGTCCACCTCGGCGTGACCAAGCAGGCGGCCAGTCAGCTCGTCGACGAGATGGTCCGCAAGGGGTATGCCGAGCGGCGGGCGCACCCCGAGGACGCGCGGGCGCGGCTGGTCGTGCTGACCGGCCAGGGTCGGGCCTGCACGCGGGCGGCGGAGGAGGCCGCCGCCGAGGCCGTACGGGAGTGGGGTGCGGTGCTGGGGGAGAGGGAGGTTCGGGCGTTGCGGGAGCAGTTGCTGCGCATTGCGCCCCAGGGGCCTGTCCGGCCCGCCTGGTGAGGGAGTGCCGGGCGGGCCGGTCGGTGGCGGTTATCGCTCGAAGTTTTTACTGACGCGTAACTTCCCAGTTTGGCTACCCGTCCGTAACTTGACGAGTGAACAGCATCCTCGTGATCCGGATCACAGGGCGTCGTGCCGTCGCACCTCCCTTGACCCGCAAGGAGATCACTCGATGCTGCCCTGGAAGCGAGTCCTCAGACCCCTGGCCGCGCTGCTGCTGACCGCTGCGGCCGTCACCGTCCCCGCCACCACCGCGACCGCGGCCGCCGCTCCGAGCGCCGGCTGGAACGACTACTCCTGCAAGCCCTCCGCCGCCCATCCCCGCCCCGTCGTCCTGGTCCATGGCACCCTCGGGAACTCCGTCGACAACTGGCTCGGCCTCGCCCCCTATCTGACGGCCCGCGGCTACTGCGTCTTCTCCCTCGACTACGGACAGCTCGAGGGCGTGCCCTTCTTCCACGGCCTCGGACCCGTCGAGAAGTCCGCCGGACAGCTGGAGGACTTCGTCGACAAGGTGCTCGCCGCCACCGGCACCGCCGAGACCGACATCGTCGGACACTCGCAGGGCGGCATGATGCCCCGCTACTACCTGCGATTCCTCGGCGGCGCCGGCAAGGTGAACGCCCTGGTCGGCATCGCGCCCAGCAACCACGGCACCGACCTGAACGGCTTCACCAACCTGCTGCCCTACTTCCCGGGCGCCGCCGACCTGTTGACGAAGGCCACGCCCGCCCTCGCCGACCAGGTCACCGGCTCCGACCTCCTCAAGCGGCTCAACGCGGGCGGCGACACCGTGCCCGGCGTGCGCTACACCGTCATCGCCACCAAGTACGACGAGGTGGTCACGCCCTGGCGCAGCCAGTACCTGAGCGGGCCCGGCGTGCGCAACGTCCTGCTCCAGAACCTGTGTCCGGTGGATCTGTCCGAGCACGTGGCCGTCGGACTGTTCGACCGGATCGTCTTCCACGAGGTGGCCAACGCGCTGGATCCCGGGCGGGCCACGCCCACCACCTGCGCGTCGGCGTTCGACTGACACGTGTACGTCCGGCACGTGACGGGCTGACACGTGTAGACGAAACGTTTCGGGGCCTGTCCGGCCTGAGCCGCCGGACAGGCCCCGAGTCCTGGATCAGCGGCCCTGCCGGCCGCCGCTCACCGCCCGGCGCCGGGTCGACAGGAACAGGGCCGACGAGCCGAGCGCCAGTGCCGCCGCGCCGCCGACCGCGAGGTACGTGGTGCTGCTGTCACCGCCGGTCTCGGCGAGGTTTCCGGTGGCTCCGGCTGCCTTCGGCCGGTTGGCGGCGGCTGGTGCCGCCTTCGGCCGGGCCGGGGTGGTGTTCTCCGGGGCAGCGGCCGGCTTCGCCGAAGTGCTGGGGTCGTCGTCGCCGTGCCCGTGGTGCTCGATCGTCGACTTGCTGTTTCCCTCCTCGATCTGCTTCTTGGTGGGAGCGGAAGCGGTCGGAGCCGGGGCAGCACCGCCACCCCCGGCCTTGGCGGCACCGCCGAAGGTGACGTCCGAGCACGAGTAGAACGCCTCCGGGCTGTCCGACCGCTGCCAGACCGCGTACAGCAGGTGCTTGCCGGAGCGCTTCGGCAGGCTGCCGGAGAAGGTGTAGAAGCCGCCCTCGGCGGCCGGGTCGGTGGACGTCGCCACCGGGTTCTTCAGGTCCAGGTCCTTCCAGGCGAGCGGCTTGGCCGGGTTGTAGCCGGGCTTGGTGATGTAGACCTTGAAGGTGCCCTTGTGGGGGGCGGTCACGCGGTACTTGAAGGTGTGTGAGCCGCCCCGCACGGAGGTCGCGGGCCAGTCGGCGCGGGCCAGGTCGAGCCCCTTGAACTCCGCGTTGCCGGCGCTGCACAGCTTGCCGTCGGGTATGAGCTGCTGGTGCCGCCCGCCGGCGTCCCCGATGCGGATGCCGTTCCAGTCGTACAGGGCCTGGGTGCCGCCCGCCGCGACCGCCGCCTTGCACGCGGCCGACTTGGGGCTCTCGGGGCCCTCGGCGTAGCACTGCGAGACCCGGCTGACCGGGTCGCCCATCGAACCGTGCGCGGCCGCCGGTGTGGCGGTCAGCGCGGTCAGGGCGAGCGGGACGGCGCCGAGGGCGGAGACGGCGACTGCCTTACGGCGTGCGGGCATGCGGGAACTCCTCGAAACGGTACGGGGAACAGGGCCGGTCCCGAGCGGGCCGGATCCCGTGGGGTTGATCCGAAGCTAGCCCCAGGAAACCGTGAAATCGCCTGCTGGGGGCGGGGGGAGGAGATCCTTATGGCCGCGTTAAGGAAGTGCTCAGACTGGCATCAGGTAGGTACCGTGCACGGCATGGAGGACGAGGAGATCCGGCCGGCCGGCGCCGCCGACGTACGCGTCGTCAGGGACGTGATCGACGCGGCCTTCCGCCCCTACATCGAACGCATCGGCCAGGTGCCGCAGCCCATGACGGAGGACCACGCGGCGAACGTGGCGGCGGGAAAGGTGTTCGTGACGGGTGAGCCCGTGATCGGACTCGTCGTGGTCGAGGCGTTCGCGGACCACCTCTTCCTCGACACCGTCGCCGTCCACCCCTCCGCACACGGCAGGGGAGTGGGACGACGGCTGCTGCGGTTCGTGGACGCGCACGCGCGAGCGCTCGGCCTGCCCGAGATCAGGCTCTACACGAACGCGATGATGTGGGAGAACCAGCAGATCTATCCGAGGTACGGCTACGAACTCGTGGAACGCCGCGGGGACGGGCCCTACGACCGCCTCCACTACCGCAAGCGGCTGCTCTGACGCGTCTCATGACCGGCACCGGACGCTCAGCTGTCCGGCCACCAGGTGCGGGCGATGTCCTTGCGGACCTCCGGGCGCCCGGCGGGGCGCTCGTCGATCTCGTCGCGGACCCGGCGGACGTCCGGCTTCTTCAGGGGCTTCTGCACGGTCACACGGCGCATGGCTGCCTCCTTGGGGCCTACCGGGTTCCGCGTTCTCACGGAGGTAGACCTTTCGGGGGAGGGTTACTCATCGCTCCTGGTCTGTCAGTGGCGGCTGTCACGATTCGAGTGTCAGTGGCGGGTGTCACTCTTGGGCGCATGACCAACGACAGGGGCGCAGTGACCTCGGGGAACACCGGCGGCGGCATGGACTGGGACGCGCGGGCCGCGACCTTCGACGAGGAGCCGGACCACGGGCTGCGCGACCCCGGGGTGCGCCGCGCCTGGGCCCGGCGGCTGCGCGGCTGGCTGCCCGGACGCGCGGGTGACGTCCTCGATCTGGGCTGCGGCACCGGCAGTCTGTCGCTCCTCGCGGCCGAGCAGGGACACCGGGTGACGGGCGTGGACCTCTCCCCGGCGATGGTGGCGCTCGCCCGGCGGAAACTGGCCGGGCGTGACGCGGTGTTCCTCGTCGGTGACGCCGCGAGGCCACCGGTCGGGGAGCAGCGCTTCGACGCCGTGCTCGTACGGCACGTCCTGTGGGCCCTGCCCGAGCCCGGCCGCGCTCTGCGGCACTGGGCCGGACTGCTGCGACCGGGAGGACGGCTCGTGCTGGTCGAGGGCGTGTGGGGGGCGGCCGAGCCGGTGGGCATACCGGCGGAGCGGCTCGCCGGGCTCCTCGCCCCGATCGCCGGGCAGGTGCGTGTGGAGCGGCTGTCGGACGACCCGCTGCTGTGGGGCGGGGAGGTCACCGACGAGCGGTACGCGGTGGTCGCGCTGGGCGGGGTCTCAGACCAGGAGGGCGGTGAAGTCGCCGCCGCGGGCCAGTGACTCCAGGTCGTCCAGCGCGGACAGTGCGGCTGCCGCCGCTTCGGGGTCGGTCCGTGCGAGCCCGCTCTCGGCGAACTCGTCCTCGTCCAGGCGGCGTACGTCCGTGCCGTCCGCGGACACCCACAGGTCCAGGTCGAGGTCCTCCACGACCAGCTCCGGACCCGAGCGCAGGGCCGGGCGGGTGATGTCGCAGTACCAGCCCTTCAGCGCGCCCGTGGCGGAGCGGACCTCCTTGATCGCGTACCAGCGGTCGCGCCAGTAGTACTCCGTGAAGACGTCCCCGGGCTCGAAGCGGACGAACCCGAAGTCCCGCACGCCGCCGCCCGCCCACGGGGCGCGGACCGCGACCCGGGTGCCGTCGTCGGACAGGAGCTCGCCGGTGTAGCGGATCTTCGTGCGGCCCGCCTTGAGCAGGACGACGTCCAGCTGTTCAGCGGAGTTCTCGGACATAACGCACTTCCTTCGCGCAGATCTCGTAGCCGAGCCACTTGTTGATGGCGATCATCGGATCGTTCCCGGTGTCGTTGCCGGTGAACGCCTCCGTGTACCCCGCCGCCCGGGCACGGTACAGGGAGCCGGTCTTGGCGAGCTTCGCCAGGCCCCGGCCGCGATGGGCGCGGGCCGTGCCGGTCATGGCGGTGCCGTAGCGCGTGCCGCCGTCGGTGTGCGCCACGCTGAAGGCGGCGGGGCGGCCGTCGACGACCGCGACCGTCGTCAGTTCGCGGTCGAGGAGCGGATGCTTCCAGTGCTCCTCCAGCCAGGCCTCGTAGTCGCTGAACCCGGTTTCGATGTCGCTCGGTTCGTCCACCGCCGTCATCGCGTCCAGTTCGTAGATCGGGCGCGGGTCGTCGGCGTAGTCGGCGGCCGTGCGCAGCTCGACGCCCGGCGGCACCTCCTGCCGGGGCGGCAGCGTGCCGGAGGCCAGGTCCAGGCGCAGGAAGTACGCCGAACGGCTGGCCCGGAAGCCTTTCCGCTCGGCGAAGGCGCGGTTGTCCGGCTCGTCCAGCACCCACGCGAACAGCTTCCTGACGCCCAGGGCGGCCAGACGCTCCTCGGCGGTGCGCAGCAGGAGCGAACCGGCGCCGCGGCGCCCGTGGCCCGGGCGCACGTAGATGTTGGCCGAGCCCTGGCCGGGTTCCGGGCTGTCGTGGGCGACGCTGATCTGGGCCGTGCCGATGATCTCGCCGGCCTCCTCGGCCACGAGCTGTCCGAAGTGGGCGTCCGGATGGGCGTGGATCAGGGTGTGCACCACGGACTCGGGCGTGGACAGCATGAAGGGCAGGGCGAGACGGCGGGTGGTGGAGAACCCCTCGGCATCGGCTCGCACATCGGGTCGCAGGTCGCGCACGATCACGGTCATGGAGGCGCACGCTACGTGGGGCGCGTCCCCGGCGCTTCCCATTTTCCGCGCGGGGTACGGGACAATCGGCCTGTGACCTTGAGGATCGACATCGACGACAGTGCCCCGCCGTACGAGCAGGTGCGGGCCCGGATCTCCGAGCAGGCACGGTCGGGAGAGCTGCCCGTGGGGTACCGGCTGCCGACCGTGCGGGGGCTGGCCGAGTCGCTGGGACTCGCAGCGAACACCGTCGCCAAGGCGTACCGGGCGCTGGAGGCGGACGGGGTGATCGAGACGCGGGGGCGGCACGGCACGTTCGTGGCTGCCGCCGGCTCGGCGGCTGAACGGGAGCTGGCGGCAGCGGCCCAGGCGTACGTGGAGAGGGCTCGGCGGCTGGGGCAGGGGGAGGACGTGGCCCTCGCCGCGGTACGGGACGCCCTGCGGGCGGCCCACGGGGAGTAGGGCGGGGCTCTGGCCGGCTGAGCGGGATTCCGCATCGCCGGATTCCGCCGTCGGGGCCGGGCGCCGTTGCGGTGGAGGGCCTAGCCGGCCTGCGTCAGACGCTCCGGCGTCCGTGTGACCGGCAGGTCCGCCGATCTCCCGAGGCGGGCGAACGTCCTCGCGTCCGCCACCGCCGCGCCGCCCGGGTCGTTGTTGAAGTACGTGTAGACGTCCTCACCGTCGGGCCACGTCGTGGCGACGCGGTCGAGCCAGGTGGCGAGGGAGCGGCGGCCGTAGCGTGGCCAGGGCTGGGCGCGGCCCTGGTGGAAGCGGACGTAGCCCCAGTCGGTGGTGCGCCACAGGGGCGTTGCGGGGCGGGCCAGGACGTCGGCCCAGCACAGGGCCGCGCGCCGGGCCCGCAGCACCGCGCGGACCTCCGGCGTCCACCAGGAGTCGTGGCGGGGCTCGACCGCGACCCGTGTCGAGGCGGGGAAGCAGGCCAGACAGGCGTCCAGGAGGCCCGGGTCGGCGCGCAGGTTGGGCGGGAGCTGGAGCAGGACCGGGCCGAGACGGTCGCCCAGGCCCGCGGCATGACTCATCAGACGCCGCACCGGCTCCTCGGGGTCCTTGAGCCGCTTGATGTGGGTCAGGTAGCGGCTCGCCTTGACCGCGATCACGAAGTCCGCCGGAACCCGCCCGCGCCAGTCCTCGAAGGTCTCCCGGGCCGGCAGCCGGTAGAAGGCGTTGTTGATCTCGACGGTGGCGAAGTGCGCCGCGTACTCCTCCAGCCAGAGCCGCATCGGCAGCCCGGACGGGTACAGGACGTCCCGCCAGTCCTTGTACTGCCACCCGGACGTGCCGACGAAGAGGGTCATAACCCCATCAAAACACCGGCCGCGACGGACCTCCTACAGATACAGCCCGGCGTCCGCGCCCCCGCGCGGCTCCGGCAGGGCCGTCGGGGACGTGCCCCGGCGCAGCGCGTACAGCTCCGCCAGGGTCGCGCCCTCACGGCCGATGCCGTCCTCCCCGCCCAGCCAGCTCACCGCCTCCGGCCGGGTCAGCGGGCCCACCTCGATCCGGGCGAGGCAGCGGCCGGGGCGGACCACGGCCGGGTGCAGGCGCTCCAGGTCCTCGTTGGTCGTGACCCCGACCAGGACGTTGCGGCCCTGGCCGAGCAGCCCGTCCGTCAGGTTCAGCAGCCTCGACAGGGCCTGACCCGCCGTGTGCTTGGCCTCTCCGCGGATCAGCTCGTCGCAGTCCTCCAGGAGCAGCAGCCGCCAGCGGCCCTTGCCCGCCGAGTCCTCCTCGCCGATCGCGATGTCCATCAGATAGCCGACGTCGCTGAACAGCCGCTCGGGGTCGAGGACGCAGTCCACCTGGCACCAGTCCCGCCAGGACCTGGCCAGCGTCCGCAGTGCCGACGTCTTGCCGGTGCCCGGCGGGCCGTGCAGGAGGAGGAGGCGGCCCGAGATGTCCTCGGGGGTCGTCTTCATCAGGCGGTCCATCGCGTCTGCCACCGGCGCGGTGTAGTTGGGCCGGACCTCGTCCCAGGTGCCCGCCGCGATCTGGCGGGTCGTGCGGTGCGGGCCCCGGCGCGGGGAGACGTACCAGAAGCCCATCGTCACGTTGTCCGGCTGAGGTTCAGGCTCGTCCGCCGCGCCGTCCGTGGCCTGGTCGAGCACCTTCTTCGCCAGCTCCGCGCTGGTCGCCGTCACCGTGACGTCCGCGCCCCGGTTCCAGCGGGAGACCAGCAGCGTCCAGCCGTCGCCCTCCGCCAGCGTCGCGCTGCGGTCGTCGTCCCGGGCGACGCGCAGCACCCGGGCACCGGACGGCAGCAGCGTCGCCCCGGACCGTACGCGGTCGATGTTGGCGGCGTGGGAGTACGGCTGCTCGCCCGTCGCGAAGCGGCCGAGGAACAGCGCGTCGACGACGTCGGACGGGGAGTCGGAGTCGTCGACGTTGAGCCGGATCGGCAGTGCCTCGTGCGGGTTTCCAGACATAGCCGCCATGATCCGGCACGGGGCCGCCGCGTGCACCCCGTTTCCCGGTGCACGCGGCATGTCGCCCGGCCGCAGGTCAGGCCACGGAGCGCGACACCACCCGCCGGGTCCGTCGCGCCCCGCGGACCACGGCGTACCCCTTGGTCAGGGCACGGTCCCCGGCGAACGTACGGGCGATCGCCCGGCCCTGGACCACCCGCTCGAACTCGGCGAGGCCGGTGCTCCGGCGCACCGTCACCCGCCGCAGGGCGTACGGCCCCTGCGCGCGGCGGGCGAGGCCGTTGCCGACGGCGAGGGCCTGGGCGTACCCCGTCTCGCGCACCGCCTGCCGGACCCGGCGGCTGGAGTAGCCGTAGGGATAGGCGAACGAGGCCGGTACGACGCCCAGTTGGTCCGTGACGATCTCCTTGCAGTGGATCAGCTCGAACCGCAGGGTGGCGTCGGAGACCTGGTCGAGCTGCGGGTGGCTGTGGCTGTGCCCGCCGATCTCGACCCCCGCCGCCGCGAGCTCGCGGACCTGGTCCCAGTCCAGCATGGTGTCCAGGGCGCCCCCGGTGTCGTACGGCCCCCGGAGCCACCCCGTCGAGACGAACAGGGTGGCCGGGAAGCCGTGCTCGGCGAGCGCGGGCAGGGCGTGCCGGTGCACGCCCTCGTAGCCGTCGTCGAAGGTGATGAGGACCGGCCGCTCGGGCAGCGGGCGGCCGGAGCGCCAGCGGGCCCCGAGGTCGGCCGTGGTGAGCGGGGTGAGACCCCGGTCGGCGAGCACCGCCATCTGCTCGGCGAACGCCTCCGGGGTCACCGACAGGGCGCGGGTCGCCTCGTTCGGATCGGCCGCGACCGCGTGGTACATGAGGATCGGTACGCGTGCGTCACTCACGGGGCGCCACCTCCACCTCGGGCACCCGGAACGTCGTCCCGCCCCGGCGCGCCCGGACGCTGCCGACCACGTAGCCTCCCGCCGCCGTCAGCACCCCGGCGACGATCGCGCCCGCCCGCCCGGCACCGCCCGGCCGGGCCAGCAGGGCGTCCCGCAGGCCGCGGGCCACCCCGGCGGGCAGGACCCGGGTCGTGTAGCGGCGTTCGGACTCGAGTCCCTTGCCGGCGCCGACGCTTCGGGCCACCAGGGCTTTGGACAGGCCCTCGGCGTAGGTGCGCGTCCGGAAGTAGCGGAAGTGCTCGCGCGCCTCGGGCACCCGGTGGTGGATCACCGCCCGGTCGTCGATCAGCAGCACGGCGTCCGGCCGGGCGCGGCTGAGCCGGATGCACAGTTCCGTCTCCTCGCAGCCCAGCGGGCGTTTGTCGCCGTCCCTGCCGATGCCGGTGGCGAAGCCGCCCGCCGCGTCGAAGGCGCTGCGGCGGAACGAGGCGTTGCCGCCGAGCACGTTGCGCACCCGGACCCGGCCGCGCGGCAGGCCCCGGTAGGTGCAGCCCACCACCCAGTCGAACTCCTCCGGGAACCAGCCGGGCCTCCGGCCGGACGCCCACACCGGCTCCGTGCGCCCGCCGACCGCCATGACGCGCGGGTCGGTGTACGCCTCGGCGAAGTGCCGCAGCCAGTCGCGCTCGGCGACGGCGTCGTCGTCGAGGAAGGCGACGACCTCGCCGCGCGCGGCCGCGATGCCGGTGTTGCGCCCGGCGGACAGGCCGCGGGGGCCCGCGTTCGCGAGCACCCGCACCACAGCGCCGTCGGAGGTCCCCTCGTACTCCTTGTACTCCTTGGCCAGTCGCTCCCGGAGCGTCGCGTTGTGGTCGACGACCAGCAGCGTCTCCAGGGCCGGCCGCGACTGCGCCCGCACCGAGGAGACCGCCGCGAGGATGTCCTCCCAGCGGTCCTCGGTGTACGCGCAGATCACGACGGAGATGCCGGGACCGCTCAAGACACCTCTCCCCGCACGGCGGCCGGCATCGGCGACCGGGACGAGCGGCGGCGCAGCGCGCGCCGGTTGGAGCGTTCCTGGAGGATCACCCTGAGGACGCGCAGCCCGTCGCGCACGGCCCGCAGGTTGCTGGTGCCGTGGATGCGCAGGTACTCGTGGCTCGGTATCTCCTGCACCTTGAGCCCGGCCTTGACGACCCGGATGTTCATCAGGGTCTCGACCTCGAAGCCCGTGCAGTCGAGGTCGATCTTGTCGAGGCAGTGCCGCCAGAACGCGTTGTACCCGTAGCACAGGTCGGTGTACCGGGCGCCGAACTTGCGGTTGACGGCCGTGCACAGCGCCCAGTTGCCGAGCTTGCGGATGAAGGTCATGTCGTCGGTGCCGCCGCCGTTGGCGAAGCGGGAGCCCTTGGCGAAGTCCGCGCCGGAGACCAGGGCCGAGACGTACGACACGATCTCGTTGCCGTCGGCCGAGCCGTCCGCGTCGACCATCACGATGATGTCGCCGGTGCAGGCCTGGAATCCGGTGATCAGGGCGTCGCCCTTGCCTTTGCCGCGTTGCTCGACGACCTTGACGTCGGGCCACAGCCCGCGGGCCACCTCGACGGTGTCGTCGGTGGAGTTGCCGTCGACCAGGACCACTTCGTGTATCCAGTCGGGCAGGGTCTTGAAGACGTAGGGCAGGTTCTCCGCCTCGTTCATGGCCGGGATCACCACGCTCACCGGCGGCGCGATGGCCAGGTGGGAGGAGACGGGTCGGTACTTGGCGGCAGTCGGCGGATGCGGGTCCGTCGCGGCCGGCTGCAGAACTGAGCTCATGAGTCTGGTCCCTCTCAATCCGGTGGACCGCCCCCCCAGGGCAGTCCGGATCCAGTCCGGTTCGAAAGGGGGGTTCTCACCCGTGGCACGCCGAGATGGAGCTTCGGGCACGCCGGGTGAGCTGGCTAAAGCTGGCCGACCGCGAAAAACGGCAGCCGACCGCGCGGCACGGCCCGGTCACCACGTGCGGTCACCGAGCACGGCACCCCCCTACCGCGCCCCGCGCCGGTTCGTCGCGGTCCTTGAGCCCTCCCCTGGAGCCGCTTACTGACGGACCGATGCGGGTGAGATGTATGACGGTATTGACGATTGAACCCGTATGGCAAGACCTGGAACGGCCTCTCACGTTTTTGTTGTTTTGTTCGTTGAGACATGCTTTTTGTGGGGCGGAAGTTGAAAGATTCGGTCACGCGAAACAACCGTTCCCCGAAGGCTCGGTCCGCCTCCGGGGAACGGTTGTTCAGGTACTGGTGTCCGTGCCGGTCACTGCACGAGCTTCAGCAGCCGGTTCGGCGAGCCCGAACCCGCGCTGGTGACCTTGCCGGTGGTGGCGCCGTTCACCAGGGCCGCGGCGACCTGGGCCGGGGTGGACGAGGTGTGGCCCGCCAGGTATACCGCCGCCGCGCCCGCGACGTGCGGGGTCGCCATCGAGGTGCCGGAGATGGTGTTGGTCGCGGTGTCGCTGGTGTTCCAGCCGGCCGTGATGGAAGAGCCGGGCGCGAAGATGTCCAGGGCCGAGCCGTAGTTGGAGTAGCTCGCCTTGGCGTCCGTGCTGGTGGTGGCGCCGACCGTGATCGCCTCGGCGACCCGGGCCGGGGAGGACGAGGAGGCGGTGGTGCTGCTGTTGCCCGCGGCGACGGCGTACGTGACGCCGCCGGCTATGGAGTTGCGGACCGCCGTGTCCAGCGAGGCCGAGGCACCGCCGCCGAGTGACATGTTGGCGACCGAGGGGCCGGAGTGGTTCCGCGTCACCCAGTCGATGCCCGCGATCACGCCGGCCGTGGTGCCGGAGCCGCTGTTGTTCAGCACCCGCACGCCCACGATCTTCGCCTTCTTGGCGACGCCGTAGGTCGAGCCCGCGATCGTGGTGGCCACGTGGGTGCCGTGGCCGTTGCCGTCGGAGGCGTCGTTGTCACCGTCGACGGCGTCGTAGCCGTGCGCGGCCCGGCCGCTGATCTGCTGGTGGGTGATGCGCACCCCGGTGTCGATGACGTAGACCGTCACCCCGCTGCCCGCGCTGTCCGGGTAGGTGTAGGTGCCGGAGAGCGGGAGCGAGGTCTGGTCGACGCGGTCCAGGCCCCAGGGGGCGTTGGTCTGGGTGGCGGCCAGCCGGACGCGCTGGTTCTGCTCGACGGAGGCCACCGCCGGGTCGGCGGCGAGCCGCCTGGCCTCGGTGGCGGAGAGGGTAGCGGAGTAGCCGTTCAGCGCCGTGCCGAACGTCTTCTCGACGGTGCCTCCGTACTGCTTCACGAGGCCCTTGCCCGCGGCCGAGGACGCCTTGAGGCCCCCGCTCCGCTTGAGCGTGACGATGTAGCTGTCCTTGACGGCGGTGGGTGAGTCCGCGGCGAGCACCCGGCCTTCGGCGGGGGCGGCCTGAGCGGGGAGGGCGGTGAGCCCGCCCACGAGGGCGGCGGTCGCCGACAGGGTGATCGCGGCGAACCCGAGTCTCTTGCTACGCAGTTGTGCCATTACGAGGGAGTCCTCCTCCAGGCGGCGCGCGCCTGGGTGGGGCGCGCGTCATGTGGGGGGTGTGCGCGTGCTCGCGCACACGGGACCGGGAGCGTCGCGTTCCGCTCTCGGCCGGAGTAAAGCGTCGACCAACTACCGGCGTAGAACAAGAGAGTTGAGCATCAGTCAACAAATCTGTCATGGGCACGTAACAAGCGAGGTCGGTCACGTAACAAGAGGCGTGGTGAACGCGCCACGCGCCGTGAAAAGGGCCGAAAAGACTTGGCATGGACACTTCCTGTCAACACGCGTAGCTGCTACGACGGTTAAGGCAGAGATCCTGCTAAAGGAGGTTCCATGAGACGTTCCCGATTTGTCGTCTTCGTGAGCTCACTCCTCCTCGCCGTCGGCACCGCCCTCACCGGGGCGGCGACGGCGCAGGCGTCCCCACTCGCCGCAACCGGCGGCTATGTGGCGCTCGGTGACTCCTACTCCTCCGGAGTCGGCGCCGGCAGCTACATCAGCTCCAGCGGCGACTGCAAGCGCAGCACGAAGGCCTTCCCCTACCTCTGGGCCGCCGCCCACTCACCCTCGACGTTCGACTTCACGGCCTGCTCGGGCGCCCGAACGGGTGATGTTCTGTCCGGTCAGCTCGGCCCGCTCGGCAGCGCCACCACCCTGGTCTCCGTCAGCGTCGGCGGCAATGACGCGGGATTCGCCGACGTCATGACGACCTGTGTGACCCAGTCCGACAGCACCTGCGTCTCCCGCATCAACACCGCCCGGTCGTACGTCGACTCCACGCTGCCCGGCAAGCTCGACGGCGTGTACTCGGCGATCCGCTCCAAGGCACCCGGCGCCCGCGTCGTCGTGCTCGGCTACCCCCGCTTCTACCAGCTCGGCACCGCCTGTCTCGGCCTGTCCGAGACCAAGCGCAAGGCCATCAACGACGCCTCCGACCACCTGAACACCGCCATCGCCAAGCGTGCCGCCGACCACGGATTCGTCTTCGGTGACGTCCGCACCACCTTCACCGGCCACGAGATCTGCTCCGGCGACTCCTGGCTGCACAGTGTCAACTGGCTCAACATCGGCGAGTCGTACCACCCGAAGGCCCCCGGCCAGTCCGGCGGCTATCTGCCCGTGCTCAACGCCAACGACTGACCGTCCGGCCGGAGTCCGTGCCCCGCCCCGGCCCCGCTCAGCCGGAGTCCGCATCCGTGTCCGAAGGAGAAGGGGAGGCCCCCTCCGGCGGGGTCTCCGTCTCACACGTCACCGAGAACGACACCGACTCGGACTTCGTGCGCACCGGCTCCCGCACCTCGACACTGATCTCGTTCTCGAACGTCCCGGTCTTCTCGTTCGTCGTCAGGGTCACCGCGTCCTGCTTCGAACGCCCGCCGCCCTCCGGGAAGGACAGCGTCTTCCAGTTCCGGTCGGTCAGCGAGCCGTCCTCCGTGACCCAGCGGTAGCGCACCTCGGCGGGCAGCCGGCCCACCGTGAACGTCGCCGTGAACCGGGGCGCCTCGGCGCTCGGCGGCGGACACTCGCCCGCGTAGTCGGTCCGGCTGCCCGCCAGGGACACCCGCACCGACTGCGGTGGCGGAGAGCTCTCCTCGCTCTCGGTCTCGCTCGGCGTCGGGGACGGGCTGGACTTCTCGCTCTCGGTGTTCCGCGACGGGTCACCGGTCGCGGCAGGCGTGGTCAGCCCGCCACCCCGGTCGGTGTTCCCGGAACCCTCACCGCCGTCCCCGCGGTTCAGCAGCGCGTACGTCAGCCCGCCCACCGCGAGCGCCAGCACGGCCACGCCCGCGACCAGCACCCGGCCGGCCCGGCGGTCGCGCTCCGGACGGGTGGCCGTCGTCGTCGCACCCGACCCCGCCGGTGCCGGCCCGCCCGGGAACGGCATCGGGGGCGTGGGCGAGGGCTCGGGGTGTCCCGCCACCGTCGGCGGGAAGGGGGCCGCCGGCAAGGGACCCGTGCGCGGCGAGCCGCCCGCGCCGATGACCCGCAGATCCTGCTCGGCCCGGTCGGCCGGCAGCCGCTCCGACGGATCCTTGCGCAGCAGCCCCTCGATGACCGGGGCGAGCGGGCCGGCCCGACGCGGCGGCGGCAGCTCCTCGTCGACGATGGCGCGCAGCGTGCTCAGCGGGGTGTCGTGCCGGAAGGGGGAGTGGCCCTCGACCGCCGCGTACAGCAGCACGCCGAGCGACCACAGGTCGGACTCCGGGCCGGGCGTGCGGCCGAGCGCCCGCTCCGGGGCGAGGAACTCGGGCGAACCGATGACCTCCCCGGTCATGGTCAGCGCGGAGCTGCCCTCGACCATGGCGATCCCGAAGTCGGTGAGCACGATCCGGCCGTCGTTCGCGATCAGCACGTTGGCCGGCTTCACGTCCCGGTGCAGCACCCCCGCCTCGTGTGCCGCCCGCAGCGCGGCCAGCACCTCGGCGCCGATGTGCGCGGCACGCTGCGGCGGCATCGGACCCTCGGAGTCCAGGACCTCGGCCAGGGACAGCCCCCGGACCAGTTCCATGACGATCCACGGCCGGCCTTCGTCCGTCGCCACGTCGTACACCGTGACGACGTTCCGGTTGGCGACCCGGGCCGCCGCCCACGCCTCCCGCTCCAGCCGGGCGTACATCCGCTGCACGTCGTCGGCCCCGAGCCCCGCCGGGGCGCGCACCTCCTTGACGGCGACCTCGCGGTGCAGCAACTCGTCGCGGGCGCGCCACACCGTCCCCATACCGCCCTCGCCGAGCGGTGCCAGGAGCCGGTAGCGGCCCGCGATCACACGCTCATGGCCCGGTTCTTCGGACACGGCGCCCCCATTCGCAGCCGGGCGAACTCTCCACGAGGTCTCTTTTCCCCATGAGGCCGGAATTCCTCACGACGTCCCGTTCCCACGGCCTTCTCTCGAACGTAACTCAGCCCAGCGCGGATGCCGCCCCCTTGAACACCAGTCCGGCACCGAGCACCACCACGGCGAAGGCCGACCCCAGCGGGGCGGTCCGGCGCACCAGGGCCGCCATCGGGCCGGCCGTCCAGCGGGGGCGCCGGTCCAGGAGCCGGGTCATCCCGCTGCCCGCCTTGACCACGGCGTACCCGGCGGCCGTCAGGGTGAGCGCCAGCCCGACGCCGTAGGCGACGACGAGCAGCAGACCGAACCAGGCCTGCCCGAGTGCCGCGGCGCCGACGAGTACGACGACGGCGGACGGGCTGGGCACGAGGCCGCCCGCGAAGCCCATGAGGATCGTGCCGCGGAGGGTGGGTGCGACCGGATGGGAGTGGGTGGAGCCGCCGTGGGTGTGCTCGATCGTGTGGGGGTGGGAGTGCGGGTGGGCGTGGTCGTGAGGATGGTCGTGCTTGTGGTCGTGGTCGTGCTTGTGGTGGTGCTCGTGGTCGTGCCTGTGGTGGTGGTCGGGGGCGTGGCTGTGGCTCTCGTCGTCGTGGGTGTGGGTGTGGCCGCCGTGGGAGTGGCCGTGCCCGTGTCCATGGGTGTGCGCGCGGTTGCGCAGGGCACGGCGGAGCAGGCTCGCGCCCGCCAGGGTCACCAGGATGCCGCTGGCGACGCCGAGCCAGGCGATCACCGAGGGGGCCGCCGCCGAACCGGCCGTGACCAGCAGGCCCAGGGCGACCACCCCCAGGGTGTGGGTGACCGTCACCGAGGCGGCCATGGGCAGGACGTCCTTCATCCGGGCCTGACCGCCCCGGGCCGCCGCGGTCGCCGCCATGATCGTCTTGCCGTGGCCCGGGGCGAGCGCGTGCATCGCGCCGAGGACGACGGCGATCAGGAGGGCCAGCGCCGCGAAGCCGACGGTGAGGTCGTGCCGGGCGACCAGGTCGTCCAGGGCCCGCGTCCAGCGGTCGGCGCCCCGGGGCAGCACGGAGGCGGCGGGGGCGTCCGACTCCTCGTCGGACAGGGCCGGGCCGCCGGGGCGCACGCGCAGGGCGGCGGCCGCGGTGTCGGCCGGGGAGGAGAGCAACTCCTCGGGGTAACGGGTCAGTTCGGCCGACACCGACTTCTCCGGTACGTCCGAAGCGGCGAGTGTCATACGGTCGCCGCGCGCCGTGATCTCCCGCCAGCCCGGGCCTGAGGAGGCGCCGGCGCCCCGGAAGCCGAGGGACACGGTCTTCTCGGCCGACGGGCCCGACGGGAGCGGAGCGGTCAGCTCGCACTCCACGCGGAGGGTGTCGAGCCCGGCCTGTCCGGGCCGCACGCGCGCGTGGCTGCGCTCGGCGGTGAGGGCGGCGGTACGGCCGTCGACGGTGACCCGGCTGTCCGTGGCGGCCGTGGCACACCGCTCCCGGGCCCACATGGCCATGCCCAGCCGCTCGATCTCCGGCTTCGCCTGGGTGGCCGGGATCTCGGCGAGGTCCTCCACGTGGTGGACGCGGACTTCGCCGGGGGCGACGACCAGGCCGTCGTAGCGGTTGACGGTGAAGTTGCCCAGCGGGTGGGCGCTCGCCGAGCCGGCGGGCACGAGGGTCAGCGCGCAGGCGGCCGTCAGGACGGCGGCGCCGGACGCGAACAGTCGGCGCAGGGTCACCGGGAGCCCTCCAGGTCCTTGAGAGCGGCACGGGCCTCGCGGGCGCCCAGGGGCGAGAATCCGGGATTCAGGTCCAGGGCGGCCTTCAGGTGGGTGCGCGCCTCGCGGTCGTCGCCGGTGGCACGCTCGATGATCCCGCGGTGGTAGAGGAAGGCCGCGTTGCGGTAGCCGGTGGCGGTGGCCCGGCGGGCGTACGGCAGGGCCTCCTCGTCGCGGCCGTTGACGTGCAGGGCCCAGGCGAGGGCGTCGGCCGTGTGCACGCTGTGCCGGCGGTTCCACTCGGCACGGGCGGCGCGCAGGGCCTCCTTCTTGTCGCCGTGGTCGGCGGCGGCCATGGCCGTGTCGAGGTCGGCGTTGACACCGCCCGCGCGGGCGAGGGCCGTCCAGGCGTCGACGAGGGCGTACTGGTCGCCGGCCTTCGCCCGGTCGCCGTCGGCGCCGCGGTCCTCGTACAGCTCGCCGAGAGCGACGAGCGGGCCGGGCAGCGGGAAGCGGGCGACGACTCGCTCGAGACCCTCGACGGCGGCCGCCCGGTCGCCGCTCGCGGCCTGGGCGCGGGCGCGGCCCTCCAGGGCCGGGAGGTACTCCTCGTCGGCGGCGAGGGCACGGGCGTAGTGGCCGAGGGCCGTCTTGTACTCGCCCTGGTTCCAGGCGAGCTGGCCGAGCGCGGTGGCGACGTACGCGACGTCGGCGGGGGAGTCGGCCGTGCTCAGGGCGCGTTCCAGGACGGCACGCGCGGTACGGACGTCGCCGCGCAGCTCGTGCACGTACGCGTACCGCGTGAAGACAGGTACTCCGGGCCGCCTGTCGTCGGCCGTTCGAGCGGCCTGGGCGGCGTCGTCGTACCGCCCGAGTTCGACGAGGGCGTCGACCCGGCTGCACAGGGCGCGCTCGTTGTAGGGGTTCTGCTTCAGAGCCCGGTCGGCGTGGGTCAGGGCGCCGGTGAAGTCGTGCCGCGCCGCGGCGAGGGCGGCCCGGCCGGCCAGGGCCTGGTCGTTGTCCGGCTCCAGTTCGAGGGACCGCTTCAGGGCGCGTTCGGCCTGCGGGTACCGCGAGGGATCGCCCTTCGTACGGGCCTGTTCGACGTAGGCGACCCCGAGCGTGGCCCAACTGCCGAAGTCCCTGGGCTGCGCCCGGAGGTGCTTCTGCAGGGACACGATCCCCGAGTCGAGGTCACCGCGGGCCAGCACACCGGGCGCGAGGGCCCCGGACGCCGACACGGTATCGACACCGGTCCCCGTGGGCCCGCCCCCGGCACCGCCGAAGGCGACGGCCCCACCGGTCAGCGCGACGGCCAGCAGCGCGGCACACCCGGCCAGTTGGGCGGCCCGCCACCGCCGCCCCCCGTCGGCGGCACGCCGCACCGCGGCCACGCGCGGATCGACGCCGGGGGCGCCGGTGTCGTCGGCGGAAGCGCCACCACTGTCCGTCGCGGCGTCGGACCCGGGCTGCTCGGCGGCGAGAGCGCCACCGTCCGCCCCGGTCGAGGCCGTCCCGGGGCCGGATCGGGTGTCCTGCTCGTCGGAGGGTGTGCTGTCCGGCCGGGTGTCCGGGTCGTGGTCCGGCGCGGACCCGCTGACCCGCTCGTCAACCGGCGCGTGACCGGCTCGGGTGTCCCGCTCCTCGCCCGGTGCCTCGTCCGTCCGCCCATCGCCGGCCGGGCCTCCGCCCTGCCCGGTGTCCGGATCATCGGTCGAGTGCGGAGCCTGCTCCGCCGGAGCTTCCGTCCCCGCACCCGCGTCGGGGGCCGGTACGGACCGCTCCGGGGCGGGCTCCTGGTCCGGGCGCGGTCGGTCGTCGTCGCGCCTCTCCGGTGAGCTGTCCGTCGTACGCGGAGGCATGGCCTCTCCTCAGTCGGCTGTGCAAGTGCGGGTGCGGGTGCGGAACTGCGGGAGTCGAAGGCGCGGCCCGTGCCGTGGGGGATGGTGGGAACGGGCCGCGCCGGTCGGGGGAGCGGAGCGGGTCAGTACGCCCGGTTCCGCATGCGGCGCCACCACATCAGGGCCGCGCCGATCAGGACGATTCCGCCCGCCCCGGCCCCGGCGGACGCGGCGATCAGGCGCATGTCGTCGGAGCCCTGCGTGCCGGCCGGCTGGAGCGCGTCGCCCAGCTGGCTGCGGACGTCGTTGCCGCCGTCCACGCCCTTGGCGAGCGGGCCGCGCGACCCCTCGGTCGGGTTGGCCAGGTACGGGAAGTACTTGCCGAACTTCTTGTCGTTCTTGTCGACCGCGTCACCGAGGTCGTTCTTCGCGCCCAGCAGCTCACCCTCGACGACCTGCAGCGACGCGTCGATCACGTCGTCGGTGAGGCGACGGCCGTTCGGGAAGCCCGCGTTGTCACCGTCCAGGACACCGAGCCGCTTGGGCTTGGCGGCCGGCTTGATGGACGTGTTGAGGCGCAGCTGCTCCGACGGCGTCACGTGCGGCGGCTGGTTGAGGTCCTTGACGCCCTTCAGGAACACGTCGACCAGGTCGTTGCGCGGCTCGTCGGGCGCCGGGATCTTGTAGATCGCCTCGATGAGCTTGGGCAGCTCCGGGTTGGTCACGTTCTCCAGGAACTGGGCGTCGTCCCGCGGCGCGGACGCGTTGAACTTGTCCTTGTCCTTGAGCGGGTTGACGACCTCGTTCACCAGCGGGTTGCCGAGGCGCGAGACCTGGGCGTAGTAGCCCTGGGCGTTCTTGCGCTGCGTCGTCGACCAGACGCCGATGACCGGCTGCTCGTGCGACTCGGTGAGGAAGCTGTTGGGGACCTGCAGGGCGATCGAGTTGACGTTGTAGCCCTTGAGCGTGTCGTTGCCGACCTCGGAGAGGTTTCCGCCGTACAGCAGGTCGAAGACCCTGAGGTCCAGGAAGAACGGGTCGTCGGCCTGCCCGGCGAACGTCTGGGCACCCCCGGCGAGCTTGTGGACCGCCTGCTCGCGCAGGGTGTTGTAGTCCGGCATCGACGCCTTGCCGACGTTCGACGGCGCCACCGGGACGTCGTCGGCGACCTTGGTCTTCGACACCGCCTTCAGGTGCTTCAGCTTGATCAGCTCGAGGTCGTACGTCTGCGTGATGTTGAGGTCGGGGTCGTCGAGGCTCTCGACCGGACCCGTGTTGTAGAGGAACGTCTTGTCGTTCTTCGTGTGCGTCTTGAACGTGTACCGGAACAGCAGGTCTTCCTGCGCGTCACCGTTGCTGTCGATGCGCAGGTCGTACTCCGCGTCCTCGGCGAACGTGAAGAAGTTGGGCCCGCCGGCCGGTTCCTCCATCGGGATCCAGTTCGCGATGATGGTCGTCGTGTCCGGCTTGTCCGGGCTGACGAACGCGTACACGTCGGTGTTGTCGAACTGCGGGGTCCCCGAGATCAGCGGGGCCTCCCGGTGGCTGGAGGCGGCGGCCTCCTCAGGCGCCAGCGCGGTCACGCCGGCGGCGGCGAGCCCGCCGGCGGCCAGCGCACCACAGATCACGGTCGCGATGCTCCGGCGCCCCGCGCCGGTCCTGAAGGTAGGTGTCATGCCGTCCGTCCTCGGTGCCAACTTGCCTGACACACGCCATTCGGAGTGGCCGGCAGAGCGGATTGGTCGAATCTCAAACGTTCTTACGGCGCATCTGAGAAGTTGTTTCATCGCCGGGCGACCCGCGTTTTCGGCGCGCTGATCCGTAACCCCATCCGGAGGTGTGTGCGTTGCGAATGCCTCGTGTGAGGGGACAGGCCCCATGTGGCCTTGGAGAGGGGGACCGAGTGGAGGCGGACGAGCTGCTGCTGCTCGTGGCGAGTGGGAACCAGAAGGCCTTCGAGGAGCTGTACGGGCTGGTGTCCGGCCCGGTCTTCGGACTCGTACGGCGTGTGGTGCGCGATCCCGCCCAGTCGGAGGAGGTGGCTCAGGAGGTGCTGCTCGAACTGTGGCGCTCGGCCGCGAAGTTCGATCCGGGCCGGGGCAGCGCGATGTCGTGGATCCTCACCCTCGCCCACCGCCGCGCCGTCGACCGGGTGCGCAGCGCCCGTGCGGCCGGCGAGCGCGAGCAGCGCGAGGCGCTCCGCGCGAACCAGCCCGCCTTCGACCAGGTCACCGAGGAGGTCGAGGCCGGCCTGGAACGCGAGTGGGTGCGCCGCTGCCTGGACCGGCTCACGGTCCTGCAGCGCCAGTCGGTCACCCTCGCCTACTACGAGGGCTACACCTACCGTGAGGTGGCCGAGCAGCTCTCCCTGCCGCTGGGTACCGTCAAGACCCGGATGCGTGACGGACTGACCCGGATGCGCGAGTGCCTGGGAGGTGTGGCATGAGCCTCTTGCGCCGCGAGGACCTGCACTCGCTCGCCGCGCCCTACGCGCTCGACGCCCTGGGTCCTCCGGAGCGCGTCCGCTTCGAGAAGCACCTGAGGGACTGCGACCGCTGTGCCGCGGAGGTGCGCGCGCTGTCCGAGGACGCCGTCCGGCTGGCCTGGTCCACGGCCGCACCGGCCCCGGCCGCGATGCGCGACCGGGTCCTGGCCGCCGTACGGACCACTCCGCAGGACCCGGCACCGCAGGAGAGCGTGCGCGAACCGGCCCGCGCGCGTGCGACGCAGCTGCCGCCGCACGTGTGGGGCGCCCAGCCGCCGCCGCGGCAACGGCAGCGCCGCCGGATCCCGTTGTTCGTGCCCTTCGCGACGGCCACCGCCGCCGCGGCCCTCGTCGTCGCCTCGCTGTTCGCCGTTCAGGCGAACCGCACCCAGGACCGGCTCACCGCCGAACAAGATCGGTCACGTGAGATCGCCCACGTTCTGTCGGCCCCGGACGCCCGCGCGAGCAGCGGGCGGGACGCCAGAGGCCGAACGATCGGAGTGATCGCTTCCGCCACGGAGGGGGACGCTGTCGTCACGCTCGGCGGATACGGCGCCCCGTCGGGCGGCCGCGTGCACCAGTTGTGGCTCATGCGCCCGGGCGCGCAACCACGCTCCCTGGGTCTGTTCGAGGGCGACACGCCCCTGGTCGCGACGGGTCTCGGGGCCTCGGCGACGTCACTGGCCGTGACCGTCGAGCCCGCCGGCGGCTCGCCGCAGCCCACCACCCAGCCCATCGTCCAACTCGCCCTGAAATCTGTCGGATTCGGAGAGTGATCGAAGAGACATCGTCAACCCCCTTATGGGGAAGGTGAATCCTGTGACCGCGATACACGTGTGCCCGGCCGGGGCGATAGGGTTAACCTGCCCGGGCCGGGTGGACTCGTACGGGTGGGGAGTGACATGGAACAGATAACAGTGCGCAGCAGGGCCAGGGTCCCTGCGATCACCTGCGGAAGCAGCGCGACCAGTTCGCGCCTGGACCGCCATCTCTCGGTGCTGGGAGGACCCGCGGTCCCCCAGCGGGAGACGGTCGAGGCGACCTCGTTGATGCGTGAACTGACCGCGCGTCAGCCGCACGACCGCAGTGGCAGGGGCGCGCGCGTGCGCCGCGTCTCGCTCTTCGCGCCGCTGCGCCGGCTGCGTCGCTCGCTGTTCGGCGGCAGGTAGGGGCCCGCGCTCGGGCGGTCACACCGTCCTGGTGCGACGCTGCGCACTCGTCGTCCGTCATCCCCGCGGCACGCAGCGGCGCCAGGTGTGTTCCCGAGCGCGGTACGCCCCCTGTCGGTTGCCTCATCCCCGCCCGGCAGCGACTGGGGGCCCGCTCACCGCTCCCCGTGCGCGTACTGGCGCACGGCCAGCGGTACGAAGATCCCGAGCAGTACGGCGCACCACAGCAGTGACCCCGCCACGGGGTGGGCCACCGGCCAGGCCGCCCCGCCGGGCACGGGCGCGTTGCCGAAGAGGTCCCGCAGGGCCGTCGCCAGGGCGCTGATCGGATTCCACTCGGCGACCGTCCGCAACCAGTCCGGCAGTCCCCCCGTGGGGATGTACGCGCTGGACAGCAGCGGCAGCAGGAAGGTCGCACCGCCCAGCTGACCGGCCGCCTCCTCGTTCCGGGTGAGCAGGCCGATGTACATACCGGCCCAGGTGCACGCGAAGCGGAACAGCAGCAACAATCCCATGGCGCCCAGCGCTTCGAGCGGACCGCCCTCGACCCGCCAGCCCACCGCGAGTCCCACCAGCAGGAACGGCACCGTCCCGGCGGCCGTGACCACCACGTCCGCGGCGGCCTGCCCGAGCGGTACGGCCGTCCGGCTCATCGGCAGCGTACGGAACCGGTCGGTGACGCCCCGGTGGGTGTCCTGGGCCGCCTGGAACATGCCGGTCATGATCCCGCCCGCGGCGGTCGCCACCAGCAGGCCCGGCACGAGGAACGACCGGTACTCCTCGCCCGGCATCGCCAGCGCGCTGCCGAAGACGTAACCGAAGAACAGCAGCATGCTGACCGGCATCACCTGGGTGAGGATCAGCAGTCCCGGGTTGTTCCGCATCCGCCGCAACTGGCGGCCCAGCATCGCGGTTCCGTCGTGGGCCAGCATGCTCATGCGGCAACCTCCCTTTCTCCGGTGGTGGTCTCGGTCAGACGCAGGAACACGTCGTCCAGGGTCGGTGGCCGCAGGCTCACGTCGAGCAGTGGCACTCCCGCCGCGTCCAGCGCGCGCACCAGCAGCGGGAGGGTGAGCGTCGGGTCCTTGCTGACCGCGCCGACGGCGTTGCGCTCGTGGTCGAAGGACGGCTGCGCACCCGTCAGCCGGTCGAGCACGGCCGCGGCCTTCGTGAGCACGTCCGCGTCCGGCACGACGACCTCGGCGTGCGCCCCGACGAGCGCCTTGAGCTGCGCCGGTGATCCGGTGTGCGCGACCCGGCCCTTGTCCACCAGGGCGATGTCGTGGGCGAGTTGGTCGGCCTCCTCCAGGTACTGCGTGGTGAGCAGGACGGTCGTGCCCTCGGTGGTCAGGTCGCGGACGGCGTCCCAGATCAGGTTGCGGCTGGCCGGGTCGAGGCCGGTCGTCGGCTCGTCGAGGAACAGCACGTCGGGGCGGCGGATCAGGCTCGCCGCCAGGTCCAGCCGGCGCCGCATGCCCCCGGAGTAGGTGGAGGCCGGCCGGTCGGCGGCCTCGGCCAGGCCGAAGCGGTCGAGGAGTTCCGCGGTCCGTCCGGCCGGTCCGCGCACCCGGTGCAGCCGGCCGAATAGATGCAGGTTCTGGCGTCCGGTGAGGTCCCCGTCGATCGACGTGTCCTGCCCGGTGACGCCGATCCGGCCGCGGACGGCGGCGGCCTCGCGGACCAGGTCGTGCCCGGCGATCCGCGCGGAGCCCGCGTCCGGCCGCAACAGCGTGGTCAGCACCCGTACGGCTGTGCTCTTGCCCGCCCCGTTCGTCCCGAGGACCCCGCACACCGTTCCCTCGGCGACCGCGAGATCCAGCCCGCGCAGAGCGCGGACCTTCCCGAACCGCTTCTCCAGACCTTCACTAAGTACAGCGTACGTAGAAGTCATGCCTTGATCATAGCGCACTACGTACGCTGTACGTAACTAGGATGGTGGCCGAGGTGATGATCGATGGCGAGCCGAGCGGCCGTACCCGAAGTGATCTGGGCGCGCCCCGAGCGCACCGGCCGTGGGCCGAAACCGGCGTTCACCCGCGCCGACATCGCGGCGGCGGCGGTGCGGATCGCCGACGCGGAGGGCCTTGACGGGGTGTCCATGCGGCACGTGGCCGCCGAATTGGGCTGCGGCACGATGTCGCTGTACAACTACGTCCCCCGCAAGGAGGACCTGTACGAGCTGATGGTGGACGCCGTCGGTGCCGAGCACGAGATGTTCGAACCCACGGGCGACTGGCGCGCCGACATGCTCCGCAACGCGGCTCAGACGCGCGCCATCATGTACCGCCACACCTGGGTGCCGCGCCTGATGTCGGGGGCGTACGGCTTCAGCCCCAACACCCTGCGCTATCTGGAGCACTGCCTGGCCTGCCTCGAACCGCTCGACGTCCCGCCCGGCACGAAGACCGAGCTGATCGCGCTGCTCAACGGGGTCGTCACGACGTACACCGCGAACGACATCGCGACCGTCGAGCGCACCCGCTCCATGCCGTGGTCCGTGGAGGAGGAGAACGCGGTGCGCATGGCCTACTTGGGCAGCCAGGTGGCCACCGGCGCGTATCCGCGCCTGGCAGCGGCCTTCACGGCGCAGTCCGGGCCGGTCGATCTGGAGGCGGTGTTCCGGCGGGCGCTCGAACGCGTACTGGACGCCTTCGACCCCGACCTGCGCTAGACAGACACCGACCTGCGCCGGACAGCACCTAAAGCAGCGCGAGTTGCCCCTCCGGGCCCTCCTCGGGGCCGTCGAGGACGGAGGCCGGGCGGCGGGCCGACGCCGGGGCGGGGAGGACGCCCGCCTCGCGCAGCTCGGTCGCCGTGACGGGGTCGGGGATCGCCGACTCGCCCCGCTCGGGCCGGTCCTCGGCCAGCAGGGCCAGGACGGTGATCAGCTCCAGGAGTTCCGACGTCCAGGTCTGCGGCCAGACGGCGGGGCGGATCGCCGCGAGGGTGCCCGGCTCGGGGTCCGGGACCCGTGCCGCGAACCACTGCTCCAGGACGCGGACTCCGCCCACCTCGAAGTCCCAGGCCTGAAGTGGCACGGGGGAGATGCGGCCCTCGTCCAGCAGCAGGGCCTCCTCGTCCCGGTCGTAGCGCAGGGCCGCGGGCCGGGAGGGCAGTGGGGCGCGGACGTAGGGGCGGCGGCCGCCGGGAAGCTTCGGCCGCTCACCGTCGCGGCGCATCAGCCACAGCAGCCGGTGGCCCAGCTCCACGCCCTGCGCCCAGGCGCCGGCGTCGCCCGTGAGCGGGACGGTGAGGTCCGGGCGGGCCGTGGCGGCGATCCAGGCCAGTACGTCCAGCGGTGCGGGTGCGTTGCCCAGGCGCGCGTGCAGGAGCTCCAGCAGGCCGGGGGCCAGGTTCGGCTCCAGGCCGCCGGGGCGCCGGAACAGCGGGCGGACGCGGCCGGGGCGGAGCAGCGGGAGCAGCGACGTGACGACGAGGGACTCGGGTGTCTCCACCAGGAAGACCTGCCGCTCGTCCGCCACCCGCCACAGCTCCGGGCGGGCCGCGTCGATCAGCCGCTGGTCGGGGATCAGCCACTGCTCGTCGAAGGGCGCGAGCAGCACCCGCACCGGCTCGGGGCACGGCCCCGAGGCGCGGACCAGCTTCTCCGTGCCACCCGACCGGCCGGGCAGCTGACCGACCGCCGAGTGCAGGGTGCGCGAACGGCTCGGCTCGAACAGGGTCTCGCGGTCGGGTCCCTCGGCCTTCACCAAGGCGTCCCAGCGGGCCTTCAGGGACGCCGGGTCGGGGCCCGCCGGCCACCCCCGGCCGAGCCGCGGCGGTGCGACGGACCACGGCATGAGGTCCGCCAGCAGCGGAGCGTCGTCGTGCGTCACGCTGGGCATCGTACGGTGTGGCTTCGACGCGCGGGTCAGTTGGCGTCCAGGGTCACCGTGAAGGAGAAGCGGTCCCCCCGGTACTGGATGACGGCCACGTCCAGCGGCCGCCCCTCGGCGTCGTACGTGATGCCCGTGTAGTGCAGGATCGGGCTCAACAGCGGTACTTGGAGCAACTTCGCGGTCTCCGGGTCGGCCAGCCGGGCCTCCACGGTGTCCGTGATGCGGCTGATGTCCACCCCCACCACATCCCGCAGCACCTTGGTCATCGGCCACCGCACCAGATCGTCCAGGTCGATCCGCGCGGCCAGTTCCGGACGCACGTAGTTGCGGGCGTGGTTCGTCGGCTCGCCCGTCTTCTCGTCGCTCCGCAGCCGGTGGTACGTCGAGACCTCCGGCACGTCCGGGAAGTACTCGGCGAGTTCGCCCGGCACGGGGGTCGTGCCGTGGTCCAGCAGTTCGGTGGTCATGCCGGACTGCTGGGCCACGATCGCGTCCACCGAGCCGAGCAGCCGGACCGGCGCGCCCCGGCGCGCGTGCGGCTCGATGAAGGTCCCCCGGCGCCGGTGGCGCGTGATCAGCCCCTCGTCCTCCAGCTCCTTCAGCGCCTGCCGCATGGTCAGCACGCTCACGCCGTAGTGCCCGGCCAGCTGCTCCTCGGTGGGCAGGCGCAGCGGGTCCTGCGGCGAGCGGCCGAGGATCGAGGCGCGCAGGGACTGCGACACCTGGTACCAGAGCGGCAGCTTGCGGTTCAGGACGATCGAGTCCGGGGCGAAGGAGGTCACGGGCCATCCGTACCGGTAGGAAATGATCAGTGCAAGGGGCTGAAGTGCCGCTCCAGGCCCTGCCAGACGTCGTCGTAGCGCTGTTGCAGGTGTTCCGCCCGGGCCGCGTGCGGGGTGAGGGTCAGCGGCCAGCGGGTCTCGAACATGAACGCCAGGCCGTCGTCGATCTTCTGCGGCTTCAGCTCGGCGGAGCTCGCGCGGTCGAACGTCTCACGGTCGGGTCCGTGCGCCGACATCATGTTGTGCAGCGAGCCGCCGCCCGGCACGAAGCCCTCCGCCTTCGCGTCGTACGCGCCCTCGATCAGGCCCATGTACTCGCTCATCACGTTCCGGTGGAAGTACGGCGGCCGGAAGGTGTTCTCGCCCACCAGCCAGCGCGGCGCGAACACCACGAAGTCCGCACCGGCCAGGCCCGGGGTGTCCGACGGGGACGTCAGCACCGTGAAGATCGACGGATCCGGGTGGTCGTACGTGATGGTGCCGAGCACATTGAAACGGCGCAGGTCGTAGACGTACGGCACATGGTTGCCGTGCCAGGCGACGACATCGAGCGGGGAGTGGTCGTACGTGGCCGTCCACAGGTTGCCGCAGAACTTGTTCACCACCTCCACCGGGCCCTCGACGTCCTCGTACGCCGCGACCGGGGCGCGGAAGTCCCGGGGGTTGGCGAGGCCGTTGGCGCCGATCGGGCCCAGGTCGGGGAGCCGGAAGGGCGCGCCGTAGTTCTCGCACACATAGCCGCGGGCGGAATCATCCAGGAGTTCCACACGGAAGCGGACCCCACGAGGTACGAGTGCCACATGGCCCGGCTCCACATGGAGCAGGCCGAACTCCGTGCGTAGCAGCAGTCCGCCGCGCTCCGGGACGATCAGCAGCTCGCCGTCGGCGTCGCTGAACACCCGGTCCATCGAGGCGTTGGCCGCGTACAGGTGCACGGCGATGCCGGTGCGCTGCGTGGCGTCCCCGTTGCCGCCCAGGGTCCACAGGCCGGCCAGGAAGTCGGTCTCGGGTGCCGGGTCGGGCAGGGGGTTCCAGCGCAGGCGGTTGGGATCGGGCACGGTCTCGGTGAAGGGAGCGGTGCGGACCGTGCCGTTGTGGGTGCGGGTGAAGGCCGGGTGCGCCGCCGACGGGCGGATCCGGTACAGCCAGGAGCGGCGGTTGTGGGCCCGCGGCTCGGTGAACGCCGTACCGCTCAGCTGTTCCGCGTACAGCCCGAGCGGAGCTCGCTGGGGCGAGTTGCGGCCCTCGGGCAGTGCGCCCGGGACGGCCTCGGAGCTGTGCTCGTTGCCGAAGCCGGAGAGGTAGGTCAGCCCCTCGGCGGTCTTCCGCGCCTCTCCGCGTTCGAACCCGCTCGCGCGGGAGGTACCCCCATCGCCCATGATCGCTGCTCCCTTGCCGTCTGATTCCTATGTAACACCGTAGGATTGCGATTTCCCCGACGCAAGGGGGACGCGCGGGCCAGGGCGCCCTCCTCTCGACGGACGATGCGGAACCCGACTCCAGGACGATCCGCCGAGCCGGACGTGTGTTCTACGCTCCCCGGCATGTCGTGTACACGGGGGTTTCTCGCCGCGCTCGCGGTCTGTGCCCTCCTGGCCGGAACCGCGGGCTGTGGCTCCGGTGACGCCGAGGAGAACGGGGTGTCGCCCGCGCCGGTGGGACGGGTCCTGGAGGGCCGGGACCAGGAGGGGCGTCCTTATCGTGAGGTGGAGCGGAAGGGTGCCCCGGGCGTCGGCGTCGAGGTGCAGCCCGACGCGGGCGGCGGCTGGGACGTACGGCTCACGTTGCGGAGGTTCCGCTTCTCCCCGGCCGGAGCGGCGGCCCGGGCGGTGGCCGGGCGCGGTCTCGCGCACCTCTACGTGGACGGCCGTCTCGTCGCCCGGCTGCGCGCCTCCGGGTACCGTCTGGCCGACCGGCTGGTGCCGCGCGGCACGCACCACGTCACCGCCCGTCTCTACGCCGACGACGGCACGGTGTGGGCGGTGGACGGCGCCCCCGTGGAGAGCACGGCCGACATCACCGCGTCGCAGCCCGGCCCGGACCCGGCGCCGAGCGCGGACGTCCGTCGCGAGGTGCCGCCGCACACGACGGGCGCCCGGCAACGGACCAGGGGGCGAGGTTCACCGGACCGCGCCGGAAGGGCATCATGAAGCCCGTGCCCCACGCGACATCGCTCCGTCGTGCGCCCGTGCAGCGGCGCAGTGCCGAACGCCTGACCAGGATCCTCGACGCCTGCGCCGACCTCCTCGACGAGGTCGGCTACGACGCGCTGAGCACCCGTGCCGTCGCCCAGCGAGCCGGAGTTCCCATCGGCTCGGTGTACCGATTTTTCGGCAACAAGCGCCAGATGGTCGACGCGCTGGGTCAGCGCAACCTCGAGCGGTACTCCGCACGCGTCACCGAGCGTCTGGCGGAGGCCGGCGCGGGAGGCTGGCGCGTCGCCATGGACGCCGTGCTCGACGAGTACCTGGAGATGAAGCGCTCCGCGCCCGGCTTCTCCCTCGTCGACTTCGGCAACCAGATCCCCGTCGGGTCCCGCACCGAACCCAACCACCGGGTCGCCGACCGGCTCACCGAACTCCTCTCCGGCTATCTCGACCGCGAGCCCGACGAGGAGCTGCGCCGGGTCTTCCTCATCGCCGTCGAGACCGCCGACACCCTGGTGCACCTGGCGTTCCGGGTCGCACCGGAAGGGGACCAGAAGATCATCGAGGAGATGCGGGAGATGCTGCGGGCGTATCTGGCCCGGGTGCTCGACTGACGACCTTGCCCGCTGCCCGGCCCACCTTCTGCCCGGCAGGGGCTCCCCTCCGTGCATACCGGTCGGTATGCTCGCGGCGTCCGCGCGTCACCGCAGCCGCCGCCCCCCGGGAGGACCCGTGTCCCGCACCGCCCTGCGTATCTGCCCCTTGTGCGAGGCCACCTGCGGCCTGACCCTCACCATCGAGGGAACGCGCGTCACCCACGCCCGCGGTGACCGCGACGACGTGTTCAGCAAGGGCTTCATCTGCCCCAAGGGCGCCTCCTTCGGAGCCGTCGACGCCGATCCCGACCGGCTGCGCACCCCGCTCGTGCGCCGGGACGGCGAGCTGCGCGAGGCGACCTGGGAGGAGGCCTTCGACGCGGTCGCCGCCGGGATCCGGCCCGTGGTGGAGCGCTACGGACCGCACTCCGTCGGTGTCGTCCTCGGCAACCCCAATGTGCACACCATGGCCGGTGGCCTCTACCCGCCGGTGCTGCTCGCCGGGCTCGGCACCCGCAGCGTCTTCACCGCGTCCACGGTCGACCAGATGCCCAAGCACGTCTCCAGCGGACTGCTCTACGGCGACGCGTACGCCATCCCCGTGCCCGACCTCGACCACACCGACCATCTGATCCTCATCGGCGCCAACCCGCTGGAGTCCAACGGCAGCCTGTGCACCGCACCCGACTTCCCGGGCAAGCTCAAGGCCCTCAAGGCCCGGGGCGGCACCCTCGTCGTGATCGATCCGCGGCGCACCCGCACCGCGAAACTCGCCCACCGGCACATCGCCGTCCGGCCCGGCACCGACGCGCTGCTGCTGGCGGCGATGGCCCGGGTCCTCTACGACGAGGGCCTCGTCGAGCCGACCCCGCATGTGCGGGGCATCGAGGAAGTGTCCGACGCCCTGCGGGAGTTCACCCCCGAAGCCGTCGCCGAGGCCTGTGACGTCGAGGCCGGCGTCATCCGCGCCCTCGCCCGCGAACTCGCCGCCGCACCCACCGCCGCCGTCTACGGCCGCATCGGCAGCTGCACCGTCCCGCACGGCACCCTCGCCAGCTGGCTCGTCGACGTCCTCAACATACTCACCGGCAACCTCGACCGGCCCGGCGGCGCGCTCTTCCCGCAGGCCGCCACCGACAAGACGCCACGGCCCGCGGGTCCCGGCCGCGGCTTCACCCTCGGGCGCTGGCACTCCCGGGTGAGCCGGCATCCGGAAGCCAAGGGGGAACTGCCGCTCTCCGCCCTCGCCGAGGAGATCGACACCGCCACCGAGGAGGGCGAGCCGGTCCGCGCGATCCTCGCCGTCGCCGCCAACCCCGTGCTGTCCGCACCCGACGGAGACCGGCTCGACAAGGCACTCGACTCGCTCGACTTCATGGTCAGTGTCGACCCGTACCTCAACGAGACCTCGCGCCACGCCGACGTCGTCCTGCCCCCGCCCCCGCCCTCCCAGAGCCCGCACCACGACTTCGCGTTCAACACCCTCGCCGTCCGCAACCAGGTCCGCTACACGCGCCCCGCGGTCCCGCTGGAACCCGGCCGCATGGCGGAGACGGAGATCCTGGCCCGGCTGATCCTCGCCGTGACCGGCATGCACGGAGCCGAACCCGACGCCGTCGACCAGCTGGTCATCGGCCAGACGCTCGGCAAGGCGGTCGAGGACACCCGCTCGCCCGTGCACGGCCGCGACCCCCAGGAGCTCGCCGCCCAGCTCACCGGCGACAACGGCCCCGAACGACGGCTGGACATGATGCTCCGCCTCGGCCCCTACGGCGACGGCTTCGGCGTACGACCGGACGGACTCGGCCTGGAGAAGCTGCTCGCCCACCCGCACGGCATCGACCTCGGGCCGCTGCGGTCCCGGCTGCCGCAGCCGCTGAAGACCGGGAGCGGCGAGGTGGAGCTTCTGCCCGGGCCGATCGCGGACGACTTGCCCCGGCTGCGCGCGGCCCTGACCGAACGTCCCGCGGGACTCGTCCTGGTCGGCCGCCGGCACCTGCGGTCGAACAACAGCTGGATGCACAACGTGCCCGCCCTGACCGGCGGCTCCAACCGCTGCACCCTGCACATCCACCCCGACGACGCCGAACGGCTCGGCGTACGGGACGGGGAGCCGGTCCGGGTGAAGGGCGCCGGGGGAGAGGTGACCGCGCCGGCCGAGGTCACCGACGCGATCCGGCGGGGCGTGGTGAGCCTGCCGCACGGCTGGGGCCACGACCGCCCCGGTACCCGCCTCAGCCACGCCTCGACCGACCCCGGCGTCAACGTCAACCAGCTCCTCGACGGCCGGCTGCTCGATCCCCTGTCGGGCAACGCGGTCCTCAACGGAGTGCCCGTCGAATGCGCCCCCGCGGCCGAAAAGCTCGTGCCTCTGACCTGAGCAAAGCTGTGACCAGCAGTTTTGCGCTTATTGCTCGCACGTCAACGTCTTGTTAACGCTGCTTGACGGGACCTAACGTCTCGGGAACCGCCGGCCCTGGTGGGATGTTCAAGGGCGAACGTTAGGTATCCACTCATGCTGACCATCCTCGGCTTCGCCATGATCGCGACCTTCCTGGTCCTGATCATGATGAAGAAGATGTCGCCGATCGCGGCGCTCGTGCTGATTCCCGCGCTCTTCTGCGTGTTCGTCGGCAAGGGCGCCAAGCTCGGCGACTATGTCCTCGACGGCGTGACCGACCTCGCCCCCACCGCGGCGATGCTCATGTTCGCGATCGTCTACTTCGGTGTGATGATCGATGTCGGTCTCTTCGACCCGATCGTCCGAGGCATCCTCAAATTCTGTAAAGCCGACCCGATGCGGATCGTCGTCGGCACCGCGCTGCTCGCCGCGATCGTGTCGCTGGACGGCGACGGCTCCACCACCTTCATGATCACCGTCTCGGCGATGTACCCGCTGTACAAGCGCCTGAAGATGAGCCTGGTCGTGATGACCGGTGTGGCCGCCATGGCCAACGGTGTGATGAACACCCTCCCCTGGGGCGGCCCGACCGCCCGCGCCGCGACCGCGCTCAAGCTCGACGCCAGCGAGATCTTCGTCCCGATGATCCCGGCGCTCCTGGTGGGCCTGCTCTTCGTCTTCGGCCTCTCCTACGTCCTCGGCGTGCGTGAGCGCCGGCGGCTGGGCGTGTTGACGCTGGACGAGGTCCTGGAGGAGGAGAAGGAGACCGAGACGGTCCTCGTGGGTGCCGGCAGCGGCTCCGGCGACGGCAAGGTCGACATGCGCAAGGGCGCCACGGGTGCCACGGGCGGCGCGGCCGCCACCGGCGGTACCGGCTCCGGCACGGACGCCTCCGAGGACTCCGGCGACGACGGCTTCCAGGGCCTCGACCCGAACCGGCCCACCCTGCGCCCCAAGCTCTACTGGTTCAACGCTCTGCTCACCGTCGTCCTGCTGACCGCCATGATCATGGAGTGGCTGCCGATCCCGGTGCTGTTCCTGCTCGGTGCCGCGCTCGTCCTCACCGTGAACTTCCCGCACATCCCCGACCAGAAGGCCCGCCTGGCCGCCCACGCGGACAACGTCCTGAACGTCTCCGGCATGGTCTTCGCCGCCGCCGTCTTCACCGGCGTCCTCCAGGGCACCGGCATGGTCGACCAGATGGCCAAGTGGATGGTGGACGTCATCCCCGCGGGCATGGGCCCGCACATGGCGCTCGTGACCGGTGTGCTGAGCCTGCCGCTGACGTACTTCATGTCGAACGACGGCTTCTACTTCGGTGTCCTCCCCGTCCTCGCCGAGGCGGGTGCCGCGCACGGTGTCTCCCCGGTGGAGATGGCCCGCGCCTCGCTGGTCGGCCAGCCGCTGCACATGTCCAGCCCGCTCGTCCCGGCCGTCTACGTCCTGGTCGGCATGGCCAAGGTGGAGTTCGGCGACCACACGAAGTTCGTGGTGAAGTGGGCCGCCCTCACCTGCCTCGTCATCCTCGGCGCGGGCATGCTCTTCGGAATCATCTGACCGCAGCGTCGGACTGTCGTATGAACGTCATCGTGCGGCCCGGTGGGAACCGCGGCTGGCTGCTCCGCCTCGTCATCGCCTTCAGCTTCGCGCAGGGGGCGGTGTCGATGGCCCGGCCCGCCGTCTCCTACCGGGCCCTCGCGCTGGGCGCGGACGAGCGCGCGGTCGGTGTGATCGCCGGTGTGTACGCGCTGCTGCCGCTGTTCGCCGCCGTCCCCCTGGGCCGCCGTACCGACCACGGCCGCTGCGCGCCGCTGCTGCCGTTCGGCGTGGTCCTCATATCCGGCGGCTGCGCGCTCAGCGGCGTCGCGGACTCCCTGTGGGCGATGGCCCTGTGGAGCGGGGTGATGGGCCTCGGCCACCTCTGCTTCGTCATCGGCTCGCAGTCCCTCGTCGCCCGCCAGTCCGCGCCGCACGAGCAGGACCGCAACTTCGGTCACTTCACCATCGGGGCCGCGCTCGGCCAGCTGGTCGGGCCCGTGGCCGCGGGTGCGCTGATCGGCGGCGAGGACATGGCGGGCACCAGCACGCTCGCGCTCGTCGTGGCGGGCGGGGTCGCGGCGGTCGCGTTCACCTCGCTCTGGCGCATCGAGCACCGCCGTACGGCACCCGCGGCAGGGGCGGGGAAGGGCGACCGCGTCCCCGTCCGGGGCATCCTGCGCACCCGGGGCGTGCCGGCCGGCATCTTCATCAGCCTCGCCGTGCTGTCCGCGACCGACATCCTCACCGCCTACCTTCCGGTGGTCGGCGAGGACCGGGGCATCGCGCCGTCCGTGATCGGTGTCCTGCTCAGCCTGCGCGCGGCGGCCACCATCGCCTGCCGCCTGGTGCTGACGCCCCTGCTGCGGCTGCTCGGCCGAACCCTGCTGCTCACGGTGACCTGCCTGCTGGCGGCCCTGCTGTGCGCGGGCATCGCCCTGCCGGTGCCGGTGTGGGCGCTCGGCGCCCTGCTGGTCCTGCTCGGCTTCTGTCTCGGGGTCGGGCAGCCGCTGTCCATGACCACGGTCGTCCAGGCCGCGCCGGACGACGCCCGCTCCACGGCCCTGGCCCTGCGGCTGACCGGCAACCGGCTCGGCCAGGTGGCGGCGCCCGCCGCGGCCGGGCTGATCGCCGGGGTCGCGGGGGTGGCGGCGCCGTTCGTGATGCTGGGGGTGCTCTTGCTGGTCTCCTCGGGGGTCGCCGTGCGCTCGCCGGGGCAGCCGGGGGAGGAGGAGCAGTCGGGCGAGGAGGAGAAGCCGGACGAGGAGGAGCAGGCGGTCGCGGAGGACGGGGTGTGCTCCGAACCCCGCCGGGGCGGGACGCCGTTGCGCCGGAAGAGCGACATCTGACGCGTCGTGGGCGCTGCTCCGGCGTTTCCGGGTGACATGTGACAGATAGTCAGGTGACGAGATGTTTGTATGACAATCATCTGACTTGGAGGACAAGTCCATGCCCCTCGTACCCCTCGCGCGCCGTGCCGGCACCCGCAACGCCGTCCTCGCTGCCCTCACCCTCGCCGGGACCACCCTGAGCGGGGTGCCCGCTGTCGCCGCCCCGGGGGACAACGGGGACGTCAAGATCCACGCCGCCGAGACGGCCGCCGGTGATCGCCGCAACGATCCGACGGTGTGCGACTTCTACCTCGCCGCGTTCGACTTCGAGGGGGGCGAGACGGTCAACTGGACCATCCAGACCCTGCCCGAGGTACCGGCCGAGAGCGGTTCCGTCACCCTCGACGCGGCCGGCGCGGGCCGCTCCCCGCTCATCGACCTGCCCAACGGGCAGTACAAGCTGACGTGGCTCACCGACCGGGCGCACGGTGCGGGCAAGTTCAAGGTGTTCCAGGTCGACTGCCCGAGCTCCAAGGCCACGCCCACCGCCATCACCCCGGCCGGTGGCCCGCCCGCGGGTGGCGGCGGCATCGCCCGTGCCGAGGCCTTCACCCCGGTCGCCGGCGCCGCCGCCGTCGGGTTGGCCGCCGTCGCCGGGACGGTCTGGTTCCGGCTCCGCCGCCGCCCCGATGGCGCGGCGTAGGACGGCTTCCGCGGATCGCGCCGCTCCGATGGGACGGCGTGCCTCCTCCGGCTCGGGCACCCGGGCCGATTCGCGTCCGGTCCCTCCGGCCCGGGGCGACAGCCTCCCTGCAGCCGCCCCGGGGGCCGGGCGGGGCGGTGGATCCGGCGCGGGACCGACGGGGCGGCGTGGAGCGGGTTCTGCCGCCGGAGGGGCGGCGCGTGGTGGCGCGGGTCCTGCTGTTGGCGCCGGGGTGGGAGTGCGGCGCGGGGGAGGGGCGGGTTCCGGTGCTGCTGTCGGCTCGGGGGTGTGGCGTGGGGATGGGGCTGCCGGCAGGTCGGGGATGAGGCGTGGCGCGGGTTCCGCTGCTGGAGGGGCGGTGCGGCGCGGGGTGGGTGCCGGCGCCGGGGCGGGGGTGCGGCGCGGTGGTGAGGCGGATGTCGCCTGGGGTGTGCGGCGTGGGGCCGGTGGTGGTGGGGTGGATCGGCTTCGGACTCGGTCCGGTGGTGTCGTCGATTCGAGGGTGCGGCGCGGGGCCGGAGCCTTCGCCTCGCCGGGGGCGCGGCGTGGGGGCGGGCCCGGGGTGGTGCGGTACCGGCGGCGGGTGCGTCGGCCCTGGTACCGGACGCGGGCCTATCGACTGACCCGGACGCTCGTGGTGGGCTGTTTGCTGCTGGTGTGCGGTCTCTTCTGGGACCGGGGTGAAGAGCCGGGCGGCCACTCCGTGGTCGCGCTGTCGGACGACTCGCGTACCGACACAGCCGGCAGGCCCGGAGCGGACGTCACCCGGAGCCCTCGGCCCGCCCCCACCCGGGAACCCGCGTCCAACCCGACCCGGGCACCCGCACCCCGACCCCGTACGGCAACGCACCCCACCCCGCGCAGCGACAAGCCCGGGGCGCGGTCCAAGGGTCCCGCGACCGTCCGCCCCGGGGCAGAGCCCACTCGCACATCTCTCCGCCCCCTGCCCCCCTCCCGCGCCACCCGCCTCCTCATCCCCTACCTCCGCCTCGACGCCCCGGTCATGGGCCTGGGCCTCGACCGCGACCGCCGCCTCACCGCACCCCCGGAGGACGACCCCAAGCTGGTCGGCTGGTACGAGAACGGCGCCTCGCCCGGCGGGCAGGGCACCGCCGTCGCCGTCGGGCATCTCGACACGGACCGCGGCCCCGCCGTCTTCGCGGGGCTGACCGAGCTGGAACCCGGCCGCCTCGTGAAGGTCCGCCGTGCCGACGGACGGACCGCCGTCTACACCGTCGACGCCATCAGGTCCTACGAGAAGGCACACTTCCCCAGCCAGGAGGTGTACGGCGCCCGGAGCCGCCCCGAGTTGCGTCTGATCACCTGCGGCGGCAACTACGACCGGAGGAAGGGCTACTCCGGGAACCTCGTGGTCTTCGCCCACCTCACCGGCACCCGCTGACCCCGGCCGAACCGGGCCGTCCGCTTTCTCACCAGACGGACGGAAGCCCCCGATCCCGCCCGGTGTCTTCCCCCGGGCGCACACATTCCGTTAACTTCCGTGACCCACAGCCCCGTGCGACCCGTACGGGGCTCCCGGCCCGCGGAGCACCAGCGCCCTGAAGACCCCTCGGGGGCACCTCATGACACGCGCCATCTCCCTGCACGACGTGAGCAAGGCCTACACGCGAGGCGCCCGCGTGGTGGACCGGCTGTCGCTGGACATCACACCGGGCGAGTTCCTCGTCCTGCTCGGCCCGTCCGGCTGCGGCAAGTCGACCGTGCTCAGGATGATCGCCGGCCTGGAGGAGATCGACGAGGGCGAGCTGCTGCTCGACGGCGAGTACGCCAACGACCTGCCGCCCTCCGCACGGGACATGGCGATGGTCTTCCAGAACTTCGCCCTCTATCCGAACATGACGAGCCGCGCCAACATCGGCTTCCCCCTGCGCATCGAGGCCCCGAACACCGACCCGCGGCCGCGCGTGGACGCCACCGCCCGGCTGCTCGGCATCGAGGACCTCCTGGACCGCCTGCCCGGCCAGCTCTCCGGCGGTGAACGCCAGCGCGTCGCCATGGGCAGGGCCATCGCACGCCACCCCTCCGCCTTCCTCATGGACGAGCCGCTGTCCAACCTCGACGCCAAGCTCCGCACCCACCTGCGGGCCGAGATATCCCAGCTCACCCAGGAACTCGGCGTCACCACGGTCTACGTCACCCACGACCAGGCCGAGGCCATGTCGCTCGGCGACCGGGTCGCCGTGCTGCGCGGCGGCGTGCTCCAGCAGGTCGACAGCCCGCGTGTGGTCTACGCCCTTCCCGGCAACGTGTTCGTCGCCGCCTTCATCGGCACCCCGCGCATCAACCTGCTGCGCGGCCTGGTGCGCGCCCCGCTGGACGGGGCGATGACCATCAGCCTGGGCAAGCAGTTCCTGCGCCTGCCCGAGCCGCTCTCCCTGGACCACCAGCTGCTGCGGGTCCAGCAGGGCCGCGAGGTCATCGTGGGGCTGCGCTCGGAGGCCGTCCGGATCGCGAAGCACTCCTCCGCCCGTCCCGGCGAGGTGCCGCTCACCGGCCTGGTGGAGCACGTGGAGTTCCAGGGACACGAGATCCTCGTCCACTTCGACACCGGCTCCAGCCCCGCCGTCGTCCCCGAACTGGAGGCGCCGCGACCCCGCCCCGGCCGCCCCGCCCGGCGCCGCCGGCGCGACGGCTCGGTCCTCACCCGGCTCCGGGAGCGGACCGGAGCCGGACGGGCCGGACCCGTGATCGCGGTGGACCGCCCCGAGGCCGCCGCACCCGCGACCGCCGAAGTCCGCCTGCCCGGCGACCTCATCGTCCGCACCACTCCGGACCTGACCCTCCGCCACGGCATGCAGGTACCGCTCCTCGTGGACCTCGCCCACCTCTTCGTCTTCGACCAGCACGGCGACCGCATCTGTCCGCATCCGGACCGCCTGCCCGACCTGGGGGAGTGAGGAGCGGCACATCCGGACGGGGCCGTCGGCGTGCTCTGATGACCGGTGGCGTCTGGCGCCGGAAAACTATCGCCGCTAGTTTATGTGCCGGACGACTACGCCCCGCCCCGGAGGAAGCGCGATGAAGGC
The DNA here is from genome assembly GCF_040612515.1 of Streptomyces sp. NPDC006372. Lineage (NCBI taxonomy): Bacteria > Bacillati > Actinomycetota > Actinomycetes > Kitasatosporales > Streptomycetaceae > Streptomyces > Streptomyces sp. NPDC006372. Next base: position 78,988 of record NZ_JBEXQJ010000037.1, read on the forward strand.
ACACGACGGCATGTACATCGGGGGCGCCTGGCGCCCCGCCGCCGGCCAGGACGTGATCGAGGTCGTGAACCCGGTCGACGAGCAGGTCATCGGGACGGTCCCGGCCGGCACCGCCGAGGACGTCGACACCGCCGTACGGGCCGCCCGTGCCGCCCTCCCCGGCTGGGCGGCGACCCCGCCGGCCGAGCGGGCCGCGCGCCTCTCCGCGCTCCGGGACGTGCTCGTGGCCCGCGCGGACGAGATCGCCGAGACCGTCACGGCCGAACTCGGCTCTCCCCTGAAGTTCTCGCAGACCGTCCACGCGGCCGTGCCGATCGCGGTCGCGGGCTCCTACGCCGAGCTGGCCGCGACGTACGCCTTCGAGGAGAAGACCGGGAACTCGGTCGTGCACCACGAGCCGGTCGGTGTGGTGGGCGCGATCACGCCCTGGAACTACCCCCTGCACCAGATCGTCGCCAAGGTCGCCCCGGCCCTCGCGGCCGGCTGCACGATCGTGGTGAAGCCGGCCGAGGACACCCCGCTGGTCGCCCGCCTCTTCGCGGACGCCGTGCACGAGGCGGGCCTGCCCGCGGGCGTCTTCAACCTGGTCACCGGCCTCGGACCGGTCGCGGGACAAGCCCTCGCCGAGCACCCGGACGTCGACCTGGTCTCCTTCACCGGCTCCACCGCCGTCGGCCGGCACATCGCTGCGATCGCGGCCGGCGCCGTCAAGAAGGTCGCCCTCGAACTCGGCGGCAAGTCCGCCAACGTCATCCTCCCGAGCGCCGACCTGGCCAAGGCGGTCAACGTCGGCGTCGCCAACGTCATGTCCAACTCCGGGCAGACGTGCAGCGCCTGGACCCGGATGCTCGTCCACCGCGACCGGTACGACGAGGCGGTCGAGCTCGCCGCGACGGCCGCCGCCAAGTACGGCGACCGCATCGGCCCGGTCGTCAACGCCAAGCAGCAGGCACGGGTGCGGGGCTACATCGAGAAGGGCGTCGCGGAAGGCGCCCGCCTGGTCGCCGGCGGCCCCGAAGCCCCGCGCGAGCAGGGTTACTTCGTCGCCCCGACCGTCTTCGCCGACGTCACCCCGGACATGACCATCGCGCAGGAGGAGATCTTCGGCCCGGTCCTGTCGATCCTCCGCTACGCCGACGAGGAGGACGCCCTGCGGATCGCCAACGGCACGGTCTACGGCCTGGCCGGCGCCGTCTGGGCCGGTGACGAGGCCGAGGCGGTGGCGTTCGCGCGCCGGATGGAGACCGGCCAGGTCGACATCAACGGCGGCCGCTTCAACCCCCTCGCACCCTTCGGCGGCTACAAGCAGTCGGGTGTGGGCCGCGAGCTCGGGGTGCACGGCCTGTCCGAGTACCTCCAGACCAAGTCCCTCCAGTTCTAGTCCCAGCTCTAGTCAGGGAGTTCCTCCGTCATGGCTGTCCGCGCCGCCGTCCTGCCCGCCGTCGGCTCCCCGCTGGAGATCACCGGCATCGACCTGCCGGACCCCGGACCCGGCCAGGTCCGCGTCCGGCTCGCCGCCGCCGGGGTCTGCCACTCCGACCTGTCCCTGTCCGACGGCACCATGCGAGTCCCGGTCCCCGCCGTCCTCGGCCACGAGGGCGCCGGCACGGTCGTCGCCGTCGGCAAGGGCGTCACCCACGTCGCGCCCGGAGACGGCGTCGTCCTCAACTGGGCCCCGTCCTGCGGCACCTGCCACGCCTGCTCGCTCGGCGAGGTCTGGCTGTGCGCCAACGCCCTCGGCGGCGCCGCCGACGTCTACGCCCGCACCACCACGGGCACCGAACTCCACCCGGGCCTGAACGTCGCCGCGTTCGCCGAGGAGACGGTCGTCTCCGAGGCCTGCGTCCTCCCGGTCCCGGACGGGGTCCCGCTCACCGACGCGGCCCTGCTCGGCTGCGCCGTCCTCACCGGCTACGGCGCCGTCCACCACTCGGCCCAGGTCCGTCCCGGCGAGACGGTCGCGGTGTTCGGTGTCGGGGGAGTGGGCCTCGCGGCCCTCCAAGCGGCCCGGATCGCGGGCGCCTCGAAGATCGTCGCGGTGGACGTGTCCGCCGAGAAGGAGGAACTGGCCCGCAAGGCCGGCGCCACCGACTACGTCGTCGCCTCGGACACCACCGCCCGGGAGATCCGCGGCCTCACCGGCAAGCAGGGCGTCGACGTCGCCGTCGAGTGCGTCGGGCGCGCGGTCACCATCCGCACGGCCTGGGACTCCACCCGCCGCGGCGGCCGCACCACGGTCGTCGGCATCGGCGGCAAGGACCAGCAGGTCACCTTCAACGCCCTGGAGATCTTCCACTGGGGCCGCACCCTCTCCGGCTGCGTCTACGGCAACTGCGACCCCGCGGCGGACCTCCCGGTCCTGGCCGAACACGTCCGGGCGGGCCGCCTCGACCTGAGCGCGATGGTGACGGAACGGATCTCCCTCGAGGGCATCCCGGCGGCGTTCGAGAACATGCTGGCGGGCAAGGGCGGCCGGGCACTGGTCGTCTTCTAGCCCGTCTCCCTCCTGTACCCCGGCCTCCACCCGAGGCCGGGGCCCGAGGCGTGCCCGCACGCGCAGTCGGTGCCAAGTACAGGTAAAAGTCCTGGTGCACGACCCGTTGACGTCCATACCGTCCGGTCAGTACGTTCCCGGAACCCGAGCCACCCCCCGTTCCGTCCCCGCACCCACCGGAGCGTGCACCGCATGGACACGGCACCTTCCGCTCAGCCCGCCACCACCACCGAGCCCGCCGCGGGCAACCGCCGCCGGGTAGCCACGGCGGCAGCACTCGCCTCGGCCGTCGAGTGGTACGACTACTTCGTCTTCGGTATCGCCGCCGCCCTGGTCCTCGGCGACCTCTACTTCCCCGCGGGCAGTTCCACCGCCGGCGTCCTGGCCTCGTTCGCCACCTTCGCCGTCGGCTTCCTCGCCCGCCCCCTCGGCGGCATCGTCGCCGGGCACCTCGGCGACAAGCGCGGCCGCAAGCCGATGCTGGTCCTCGCGCTCACCCTGATGGGCGTGTCCACCACCGCCATCGGCCTGCTCCCGACGTACGACACCATCGGCGTCGCCGCCCCGATCCTGCTCGTCCTGCTCCGCGTCGCCCAGGGCGTCGCCGTCGGCGCCCAGTGGGGCGGCGCGATGCTCCTGGCCACCGAGTACGCCCCCGAGGGCAAGCGCGGTGTCTACGGCAGCGTCGTCCAGCTCGGCGTCCCCATCGGCGTGGTCACCGCCAACACCGTCTTCCTGCTGGCCGGCGCGCTCACCACCGACTCGGCGTTCGCGGCCTGGGGCTGGCGCATGCCGTTCCTGGTCGGCTTGCTGGTCCTCGCCCTCGCCTGGTACATCCACACCCGCGTCGAGGAGACCCCGGCGTTCCGGGAGGCCGAACGCGCGCTCGCGGAGCAGGAGAAGGCCGAGCAGAGCTCGCCGCTGCGCACGATCCTGCGCGGTCACCTCGGCACGGTGCTCCTCGCGGGCGGTTCCTTCGCCGTGAACACCGCGACCTTCTACATCCTCATCACCGGTGTCCTCGACTACACGACCCGTGAGCTGGACATGAAGAAGGGACCGGTGCTCATGGTCTCGCTCTGCGTCAGCCTCACCCAGCTCGTGCTGATCCCGGCCGCCGCCGCGCTCTCCGACCGCATCGGCCGGATCCGCATCTACGCCCTCGGCGCGGCCGGCATCGCCCTGTGGGCCGTACCGCTCTTCCTGCTGATCGACACCGGCTCGCTGCTGTGGCTCGCGGTCGGCACGTTCGTCGCCAGCTGCTTCCTGAGCATCATGTACGGCCCCCAGGCGGCCCTGTTCGCCGAGCTGTTCACGCCCGAGATGCGCTACACCGGCGCCTCCCTCGGCTACCAGATCGCGGCCGTCGCCGGCGGCGGCCTCGCGCCCTTCGTCATGGTGCTGCTGCTGGAGGCGACGGGCACGTCCATGGCCGTGTCCGGCTACATCATCGCGCTCTCGGTGATCGCACTGGCCTCGATCAAGGTCCTCGCCGGCCGGGCACGGCCGACGGGACCTGAAGCGGCCCCGGGGTCCGAGCCGGAGTCCGCGTCCGAGTCGGACTCCGAGTCGGAGGCGGGGTCCGCGGCCGGGTCAGCGGGCTGAGTCCGGGGCCCGTTCGGGCCGTGGTTCCGGAGCCGCTCCCGGAGCCTCGGCCCGAACCGCCGCCCGCGACCGGGACCGGGACACCGCCACACCCGCCAGGCACAGCACACCGCCGGCCAGGGTGAGCAGCCCCGGCACCTCGCCGAGGAACAGCCAGGACATCAGGACGACCAGCGCGGGCGCCGCGTACGTCGTCGCGCCCATCCTGCTCGCGGTCGTCCGGGACAGGGCGTACGCCCAGGTCGTGAAGGCGAGGGCGGTCGGGAAGACGCCCAGGTACACCATGTTGAGCGTCGCGGAGACCGGGGCTTCGGCGGCTTCCTGGACGAGCTGCCCGGCGAACGGCAGGCACACCACCGCGCCGACCAGGCAGCCGAACGTCGTCACCTGCAAGGGGCTCGCCGTGCCCAGCGCCGGCTTCTGCGCCACGACACCACCGGCGTACGAGACCGCCGCCAGCAGACAGAGCACCACCCCGAGCACCGAGGACCCGCCCTCGCCGGACATCGAGAGACCCACGGTCACCGCTCCCGCGAACGACACCGCCATCCCCGCCAGCAGCCGCGGCGGCATCGGGTCACCGAGCAGCCGGTTGCCGAGCAGCGCGATCAGGATCGGCCCGGTGTTCACGACCAGGGCGGCCGTACCCGCGTCCACCTGCTGCTCGCCCCAGTTGAGGACGACCATGTAGAAGCCGAACCACAGCAGGCCCGATATCGCGATGCCGCGCCAGGCCGTGCGCGGCGGCCACCCCTCCCGCCGCAGCAGGAGGATCAGTCCCAGCGTCAGGGCCCCGGCCAGCAGCCGCCCGAGTGCCAGTGCACCCGGCGAGTACGCGTCACCGGCGCTGCGGATCGAGACGAAGGCGGAGGCCCACAGCACCACGGTGATCGTGGCGGCACCGGCGGCCAGCAACTCCGCCCGGCGGGCGGGAGGGGGGAGGGAGTTGATCATCATGCTCCAGAGGCTAGGGGGGACGGGGGGACGAACGCTCGCGGTTTTCGGACCGGGCGCCGAGGCCTTTACGGCGGTGTGTCAGGGCCTGTCCGGCCAGGTTTCGGGGTCAGCTCAGTGCCCCCGGCTCCACACCCAGCAGGTCGAAGAGGGCCCGCTCTCCGGCCGCCGTCACCTTCACGGCCCGCCCGGAGCCGATGCGTACGCACCACCCCGCGTCCAGCGCGTGCCGGCACAGGGCCGCGCCCGCCACGCCCGCGAGGTGGGGGCGCCGTTCGGTCCAGTCCAGACAGGCCCGGGCCAACGGCCGCTGGCCCCTCCGTTCGAGGCCGATCCCGGCGGACTCGAACCACGTCAGCCCCGCGTCGGTGAGCGCGAACCCGGTGTCCTGCAAGAGCAGCCCGCGCGTGGTCAGCGCGTCGGTGACCGCGATGCCGAGCCGCCCGGCGAGATGGTCGTAGCAGGTGCGGCCCCGGGCCATCGCCGAGCCGGCGTTCGACTCCCGCAGGGTGCGCGGCCGTACGGTCGTGCCCGGCGCGACCTGTGCCGCCAGGTCCTCCACCAGTTGCGCGACCCGCGCGTCGGCCAGCCGGACGTACCGGTGCCGGCCCTGCCGCTCCTCGGCGAGCAGCCCGCCCGCGACGAGCCTGCCCAGGTGCTCGCTCAGCGTGGACGCGGCGACACCGGCGTGCCGTGCCAGCTCGCTCGCGGTCCACGCGCGCCCGTCGAGCAGTGCCAGCAGGCACACCGCCCGGGTCTCGTCCGCGAACAGTGCCGCGAGCCGTGCCAGGCCCGTGGCCTTCGGGTCCCTCGTCGTCATGCCCCCAGCATGGAACACGGATCCTTCGGCGGCCGCCGAAGCGTCGCTACGCCGTGCGCCGCACCTGCTCGTACTGCCGTGCCAGTCCGTCCAGCAGGGCCGTCAGGCCCGTCTCGAAGGCCCGCTCGTCGATCTTCTCCTGCTGCTCGGCGAGGAGGTGGGCCTGCTGGAGGTGCGGGTAGTCGGCGGGGTCGTAGGCGCTCGCGTCGTCCACGAAGCCCCCGGCGAACGAGCCGAGCGCGGAGCCCATGACGAAGTAGCGCATCAGCGCGCCGATGGACGTGGCCTGCGCGGGCGGCCAGCCCGCCGCGACCATCGCGCCGTAGACGGCGTCCGCGAGGCGCAGCCCCGCCGGGCGGCGGCCGGGGCCCCGGGCCAGCACGGGGACGATGTTCGGGTGGTCCCGCAGCGCGGCCCGGTAGGAGACGGCCCAGTCGTGCAGCGCGGTCCGCCACTCCCGGCCGTCCTGGAACATCGTGAGGTCCACCTGGCCGCTCACCGAGTCCGCGACCGCCTCCAGGATCTCGTCCTTCGTGCGGAAGTGGTTGTAGAGCGAGGGCCCGCTGACCCCCAGTTCGGCGGCGAGCCGTCGCGTCGAGACGGCCGCGAGGCCCTCCGCGTCCACGAGCGCGCGGGCCGTCTCGACGATCCGGTCGGTGCTGAGCAAGGGCTTGCGCGGTCGGGCCATGGCGCACATAGTAGGGCTGCGCAGATAAACTAGCAGTGCTAATTTAAATGTGCGGCTTTCAAGCGGTTTTCAAATGGACGGCTCTCAATGGGGTGACGTGTGGTGAATCTGGAGCTCAGCGAGGAGCAGACCGCGGTCCGGCAGCTCGCGCGGGACTTCGTGCAGCGGGAGATCACTCCGAACGTCGTCGCCTGGGACCGGGCCGAGGAGGTCGACCGGTCGATCGTGAAGAAGCTCGGCGAGGTCGGCTTCCTGGGGCTGACGATCGACGAGCGGTACGGCGGGTCAGGCGGCGACCACCTCGCGTACTGCCTGGTCACGGAGGAACTCGGCCGGGGTGACTCGTCCGTGCGGGGCATCGTCTCCGTCTCGCTCGGGCTCGTCGCCAAGACCGTCGCCGCCTGGGGGAGCGAGGAGCAGAAGCGGCAGTGGCTGCCGGGGCTGACTTCCGGCGAGTCGGTCGGCTGCTTCGGCCTGACCGAGCCGGGCACGGGCTCCGACGCGGGCAACCTCGCGACGCGGGCGGTGCGGGACGGCGACGACTACGTCGTCAACGGCACCAAGATGTTCATCACCAACGGCACCTGGGCCGATGTCGTCCTGCTCTTCGCCCGCTCCACGGACGCCCCCGGCCACAAGGGCGTCTCCGCCTTCCTTGTTCCCACCGACACGCCAGGTCTGACGCGCCGCACGATCCACGGGAAGCTGGGGCTGCGCGGCCAGGCCACGGCCGAGCTGGTGCTGGAGGACGTACGGGTGCCCGCCTCGGCGCTGCTGGGTGAGGAGGGCAAGGGCTTCTCGATCGCGATGTCCGCCCTCGCCAAGGGCCGGATGTCGGTCGCCGCCGGCTGCGTCGGCATAGCCCAGGCGGCGCTGGACGCGGCCGTGCGGTACGCGGGCGAGCGCGAGCAGTTCGGGAAGACCATCGCCCACCACCAGCTGGTCCAGGAACTGATCAGCGACATCGCCGTGGACGTCGACGCCGCCCGGCTGCTGACCTGGCGGGTCGCGGACCTGATCGACCGGGGGCAGCCGTTCGCCGTCGAGTCGTCGAAGGCGAAGCTGTTCGCCTCGGAGGCGGCCGTCCGCGCCGCGAACAACGCCCTCCAGGTCTTCGGCGGCTACGGCTACATCGACGAGTACCCGGCGGGCAAACTGCTGCGGGACGCCCGCGTGATGACCCTCTACGAGGGCACTAGCCAGATCCAGAAGCTGGTCATCGGGCGTGCCCTGACGGGGGTTTCGGCGTTCTGACGGCCGTTTTTCCGGCTTTCTGAGTACGCGCCTGAGTACTTCGGCGGATGTGGCGCGGGCCACGTCCGCCGATGCTTGCCCCCATGAGTGAGACACCGGGCAAGCAGCAGAACACGGCCGCCTTCTACGGCCAGGCCGTCGCCTCCTTCGCCGTCGCGATGGCGGCCACCGCCATCGGCATCTACCAGCTGAGCGCCGATGCCTGGGTGCGGGGCTTCCTCGCCATCGCGGTGCTGTACCTGGTCACCTCCTCCTTCACCCTGGCCAAGGTGATCCGGGACCGGCAGGACGGTCCGGCGGCACCCTCGTACACCCCCTTCGAGAAGCACTGACCGGCCTTACTAAGCGCCCGCTCACCTTCGGCGGTATGGTGGTGCCCCTGCCAGTGGAGAGGGGCGAGCGGATGGGTACGGCGGAGGAGACGGCCGGCGGCGAGGCGCAGGCGTGGGGCGAGGTCACGCCCGACGCGGCGCGGCGGCTGCTGATCGCCGCGGTGGAGGCCTTCGCCGAGCGTGGTTACCACGCCACGACGACCCGGGACATCGCGGGGCGCGCCGGGATGAGCCCGGCCGCGCTGTACATCCACTACAAGACCAAGGAAGAGCTGCTGCACCGCATCAGCAGGATCGGGCACGAGAAGGCCCTGGAGATCCTGCGGACGGCCTCCCGGCGCGAGGGCACCGCCCGTGAGCGCCTGGCCGACGCGGTCGGTTCCTTCGTCCGCTGGCACGCCGGCGGGCGCACCACCGCGAGGGTCGTCCAGTACGAGCTGGACTCCCTCGGTCCGGACGCCCGCGCCGAGATCCTCGCGCTGCGCCGGCAGTGCGACGCCGAGGTGCAGGGGATCATCGAGGACGGCGTGGCCGCGGGCGAGTTCGACGTGCTGGACGTGAAGGGCACGACCCTGGCCGTCCTGTCGCTCTGCATCGACGTGGCCCGCTGGTTCAACGTCGAGGGGCCGTGGACGCCGGACGAGGTCGGCACGCTCTATGCCGACCTCGTGCTGCGGATGGTGGGGGAGAAGTAGCCCGCCGGGTCAGAGGTAGTAGCGGGCGACGGACTCGGCGACGCACACAGGCTTGTCGCCGCCCTCGCGCTCCACGGTGAAGGCGACGGTGACCTGGGCACCGCCGGTCACGTCCTCGACGCCGGTGATGGTGGCGGTGGCGCGCAGCCGGGAGCCGACGGGGACGGGGGCGGGGAAGCGCACCTTGTTGGTGCCGTAGTTGACGCCCATCTTCACGCCCTCGACGGCGATCAGCTGCGGTCCGAAGAGGGGGAGCAGCGACAGGGTCAGATAGCCGTGCGCGATGGTGGTGCCGAAGGGGCCCGCGGCGGCCTTCTCCGGGTCGACGTGGATCCACTGGTGGTCGCCGGTGGCCTCGGCGAAGAGGTCGATCCGCTTCTGGTCGACGTCGAGCCAGTCGGTGTACCCCAGTTGCTCGCCCACCGCCGACTTCAGTTCGTCGACGGACGTGAAGATCCTCGGCTCTGCCATGACCGGCCTCTCGCGTCAGAAGGTCTGCGTGCTCGTGTTTTTGCTAAGCGACTGCTTAGCATGGTCGGCTGCGGGGGCCCTGTCAACGGTCGACGGTAGGGTTCGAGGAGTGCCCCAGATTCCAGAGAAGATCCATGAGCTCACGGTCGGCCAGCTGGCGGCGCGCAGCGGGGCCGCCGTCTCGGCGCTGCACTTCTACGAGTCGAAGGGGCTGATCAGCAGCCGCCGCACCTCGGGCAACCAGCGCCGCTACTCGCGTGACGCGCTGCGCAGGGTGGCTTTCATCCGGGCGGCGCAACGGGTCGGCATCCCGCTGGCGACGATCCGCGAGGCGCTGGCGGAACTCCCCGAGGAGCGGACGCCGACGCGGGAGGATTGGGCGCACCTCTCCGAGGCCTGGCGCTCGGAGCTGGACGAACGCATCAAGCAGATGGAACGCCTGCGCGACCACCTCGCCGACTGCATCGGCTGCGGCTGCCTCTCCCTCGACGCCTGCGTCCTCTCCAACCCGGACGACGTCTTCGGCGAACGCCGGGCGGGGTCCCGTCTGATGGTCGAGGGGCGGGGTGGGCGCTGATGCCTGCGGCGGCCTGTGCTGCTTCGGTGGGGGTGCGCGTAGCGCGTGATGCCGGGTGGTGGGGCGGGGCCGCGCCGGGGGGTGTCCGTCCTCGGAACGGCGCGATGGACTCGGATACCAACTAACCGTCCGTTGACGCGCCAACCGCTGCGGGCGGACACCCCCCGACACGTCCCCTTCCGCGACACGGCGGGTGCGGGCGCGTCGTGGCTCGGCTGCCGCCGGCCGCTGCTGCGGGCCACCCGTCCGCTTGGCTGCGGGCAATCGTGCCGCTAAGGGCGGCACGGGTGGGCGCAGCGGCACCCCGCACCGCCGGGCTGCCCCCGGGTGGTCCCGTACGGCGATGTCACCTCGGCCGTCCAGCAGGAGACGTA